>JALSHL010000265.1 GCA_026982255.1 Paracoccaceae bacterium
GTCCGGCTCCGCGAGCCGCTAGTGCTGAAGCTGCTGGAGGAGGAGGCGCCGGATGTGTTGTGCCTGCAGGAATGCAAATCCCCCGTGGACAAGATCCCGACGGAGAATTTCGCGGTGCTGGGTTATGACCTGATCGCGCGCGGGCAGAAGGGCTACAACGGAGTCGCCATCCTGTCGCGGCTGCCGATGGAGGATGTCGGGCATCGGGATTTCTGCGGCAGGGGCGATGCACGCCATGTGGCGGGGCGGCTGGAAAACGGGGTGACGATCCACAACTATTACATCCCTGCCGGCGGCGATGTGGCGGACCGCGAGGTCAACGAGAAATTCGGGCACAAGCTGGATTTCCTGACCGAGATGCGGGACTGGTTCGGGGCCGACAAACCGGAAAAATCCGTGCTGGTAGGAGACCTGAACATCGCCCCGCGCGAGGATGACGTCTGGGACCACAAGAAACTGTTGAAGGTGGTCAGCCACACCCCTGTCGAGGTCGAGCATCTGGCCGAAGTGCAGGAGGCGGGCGACTGGGTGGATATTACGCGACAGGATATTCCCGAAGGGAAGCTCTATAGCTGGTGGTCGTATCGGGCGAAGGACTGGGATGCGGCAGACAAGGGGCGGCGGCTGGATCATGTCTGGGCGACCGCGGATATTTCGGCGGCGGGACATTCGAGCCGGGTTTTGCGCGATGCGCGCGGGTGGGAGCGCCCCTCGGACCATGCGCCGCTGTTCGCGACGTTCGACCTGTGATACGGGCGGCGACAGAGGGGGTCGTCGGGCGGATCACGCTGGAACGGCCGGAGAAGCACAACGCGCTGGATCAGGCCGCGATGCGGGAAATGGCGGCGGTGCTGGAGGAATGGCGCACACGGGATTTGCGGGTGCTGGTGCTGACCGGCACGGGGCGGAGCTTCTGCGCCGGTGCGGCGCTGGGCGATGTGGCCGGCGAGGACTGGGGCGACAACCCGTTGACCGCGCTGTGCGACGCCCTGGAGGAATTTCCCGCACCGGTGGTTTGCGCGCTGAACGGCGGGGTTTACGGCGGCGGGGCGGAACTGGCGCTGGCCTGCGATTTCCGCGTCGGGGTAACGGGGATGAAGATGTTCGTGCCGCCGGCAAAGCTCGGGATACATTACGATCCGGCGGGGATCGGGCGGGCGGTGCAGCGGCTGGGTGCGCAGATGGCGCGGCGGGTGTTTCTGCTGGCGGAAACCTTCGACGCCGACGCCCTGCTGGCGGCCGGTTTTCTGGATTATCTGGTGGAGCCGGAGGCGCTGGAAGCCAAAACCGCGGAGCTGGTCGAGACGGTCGCAGGGCTGGCGCCGATGGCGGTGCAGGGGATGAAACGCACGATACTGGAGATCAGCCGCGGCACGCTGGACCACGCGGCGGCGCAGGCACGGATCGCGGCGTGTTTTGCCTCGGACGACCACGCCGAGGGGCTGGCGGCGATGCGGGAGAAACGCGCGCCCAAATTTACAGGCCGTTGACCCCGTTCAGCATGATGTCGCCAACGAGGGCGGCATATTCCTTGCGGCTTTCGATGCCTT
>JALSHL010000266.1 GCA_026982255.1 Paracoccaceae bacterium
AATTTCCATCCGGCTGCTGGTTCTGGCGCTGCAACTGGCGGGCTCGATTGCGGCGCAAAGCACCTCGGTCACGCAGATTGCGGGCGCCGGTGTGACGCCGGACCCGATGCCGGCGGTTGGCAATCTGCTGGTGATGACCGGGCTGGCGCTGGTGCTGGCGACGGGACTGCACGTCAAGGCGGCGCTGGCGATGATCGAATCCTATCGCATTGTGCCGGCGGGATTGTTGCCAGCGGGCAGCGATGTGGCGGAATGGGGTGTGGCGCGGGTTTCCTCGGCTTTTGCGCTGGCGTTTACGCTCTCGGGGCCGTTTCTGGTGGCGTCTTTTGCCTATAACCTCGGGCTGGGGGCGATCAACCGGGCGATGCCGACGCTGCTGGTGGCCTTTGTCGGTGCGCCGTTGATCACCGGCGTTGCCATCCTGTTGCTGGCGCTCGGCGCGCCGGTGATGCTGCTGGTCTGGAACGGGCAGATGGATGCGGTGCTGGGCAATCCGCTGGGGCTGCCCTGATGGCGCAGGGAGGCGAGGACAGCGGCGAGAAATCACATGAGGCAACGCCGCAGAAGCTGGAGAAAGCGCGGAAAAAGGGCGACATACCCAAGTCGATGGACCTGTCGGCGGCGGGGTCCTATCTGGGATTGCTGGTGGCGTTTCTGGCATTCGGGGCGATGGCCGCGCCGCAGTTTGCAGCCGGATTGCAGGTATTTCTGGCGGCGCCGGACCGGTTGACGGGGGCGATCCTCGGGTCGGGCGGATTGAGCGTGTCGGCGGGCATTATCCTGCGGGCACTGGCGCCGGTTGCGGCGGTGTTTATCGTGCCGGTGGTGTTTGCGCTTCTGGCGATCCTCGGGCAACGCGGGTTTGTGTTCGCGCCGGACAAGCTCAAACCGAAGCTGAACAAGATATCGCCGATTTCCGGTGTGAAGAACAAATTCGGGCTGTCGGGGCTGGTGGAGTTCGCCAAGACCTTCGTCAAGATGTCGGTGGTGACGCTGATTGTCGGGTTTTACCTGAAGGGGATCGCCGGTGAAATGATCGGGCTGTCGCGTGCCGGTCCGGGCGTGCTGGTCATGGTGATCTTCCGGGTGCTGGTCGATCTGCTGGCCCTGATCACGGTATTCGCGATTCTGGTCGGGGTGGTGGATATGATCTGGCAGCGGTTCAACCATGCGCGCAAGCAGCGGATGTCATTGCAGGAGATGAAGGACGAAAACAAGGAGGCCGAGGGCGATCCGCACACCAAGTCGCAGCGCCGGCAGAAGGGGCGCGATATTGCCACCAACCGGATGTTGCTGGATGTGCCGAAAGCCGATGTGGTGGTGGTCAACCCGACCCATTATGCGGTGGCGCTGAAGTGGAGCCGCAAGAAAGGGTCGGCGCCGGAATGTGTGGCCAAGGGCGAGGACGAGGTGGCGGCGCGTATTCGCGAGATGGCCAGTGCGGCGGGTGTGCCGATCCACAGCGATCCGCCAACGGCGCGGGCGATTTACAGCACGGTCGAGGTGGGGCAGGAGATTTCACCGGAACACTACAAGGCGATTGCGGCGGCGCTGCGGTTTGCCGAGATCATGCGGCGCAAGGCGCGGGAGCGGGGTGGGGTTTGACGCCGGAGGATCTGGAAAAACTGCTGGTGCTGGCAGAACAGACCAAGGCGCGGGATCTGGCGGCCTATGCGCAACAGGTGCAGCAAAAACAGGCGCTGGAACAGGCGCGTGCGGAACTGGACGCGCGGCGGCAGGGCGGCGCGGATTTTGTGGCGCTGGCGCGCTGGCAAAACTGGGTTTCGCGGGAACAGGCGCGGTTGGCGGCGGCGATACGGGAAATCGGAGAGGCCATGGGTGAAAGCCGAGCGCGGGCGGTCAGGGCAAGCGCGCGGGTTCAGGCGCTGGAGATGTTACTGGAGCGGGCGCGGTTGGCGGCGCTCCGGCAGAGCAGGCGGCGCGCCGAGCAGAACGGGGTTCCGCCCGACGCGTGAGGTTTATTCGGCGAGGAGCGCGTCGAATTTGGCGACGAAGCCTTCGTAGGCCTGGTTGGGGAAAACCTCGCCGTTGATGACGAAGGTCGGGGTGGCGTTGATGCCGTCGGCCTCGGCGTTGGCGGTCGATTCATCGACCAGCGCATTAGCCATTTCGGCATCCTGGATGCAGACTTCCATATCGGCATCCTCAAGTCCGGCAACACGACCGATGGCAAACAGGTTGTTGACGATATCGAGCGCGGTTTCGCCCTGCGTCCACTCCGCCTGTTTATCGAAGATCATCTTGCCGATGCCGAAATAGCGCATCTGTCCGCCGCAGCGGGCGATCATGTCGGCCCAGAGGCCGAGGCGGTCGAAATAGATCGGACGGTAGACCAGTTTCACCTTGCCGGTGTCGATGTAGTTTTTCTGGATCAGTGGCAGGACTTCCTGATGGAAGCGTTTGCAGTGCGGGCAGGTGAAAGAGGAATATTCATACATGGTGATCGGCGCATCGGGATCGCCGAGCGTCATGACCTCGACCACCGGTCCTTCGGTGGCGTCCTGCGCGAAGGCCGGCAAGGCGGTGGTGGCCGCACTGGCGGACATCAGGGCAAGAGCTGCGCGGCGGGTCAGATTGGGGTCTCTGGTCATCGAAGTTCCTTTTTTTCTGCGTTTGACTTGTTAGCAACTATGTTCTTTCCGAGCAATTCCAATGCAGCACGGAAACTTTCGTCACCGATTTCACTGACAGTTGCGCGGATTTCGGCCAGTTTTTCTGCCGGAACGGGTGCTCGGGCAGGTTTTTCGTGGACAAAAGCTGCCGGTTCCTCGGCAAAGCCGTGGCCGGCTGTTTGGGTGATACGGATGCGGGAAATGGCAGAGTAGCCGTAAACCGTGTTAATCTTTTCTTTCAGATTCGGCAGCATCATCTGGAGTTCCGGCGCATGGGCGCCGTCGGTCAACACGGTAAGCGTGGCACCGAACCCGTCGCGGGCATGGGCGATCTTGACCGGTTGCGCGATGTTGGCGAGCGCGGGGCCGACGATGTCTTTCCAGTGGGTGAGCAAGCGTGTTTCGGCAAAGCCGCGTTTCTCGGTCGCGCCGCGGATACGTCTGGCCAGCAGGCCGCCGGTCTGCACAAATCCGCGCGCCCGCCGTTTTGTGACGGCGGAGGGCTTGCGTTTTGCGGATTTGGCGTCAGATTTGCGGGTCATGGGACTTTCGGTTTTCAGTTGGGCATACAATAGCCTGTTACGCGCGCGCGGCCAACTTTTATTGGCGGGCGGAGCGTGAGTATGCCGCAGCCGGCCCCCGATTCCGCCGATATTCTGCGTTGGTATGACCGGAATGCGCGGGTAATGCCGTGGCGCGTGCCGCCGGATGCGAGCCGGGCGGGCCAGCGCCCCGACCCCTATCATATATGGCTGTCCGAGGTGATGTTGCAGCAAACCACCGTGGCGGCGGTGGGGCGGTATTTCACCGCGTTTATCGCCCGCTGGCCGGATGTGCATGCGCTGGCGGCGGCGGCTGACGCCGATGTGATGGCGGAATGGGCGGGGCTGGGATATTACGCGCGGGCGCGCAACCTGCTGAAATGCGCGCGGGTGGTTGCGGGCGATCTCGGCGGGGTATTTCCGGATACGGTGGAGGGGTTGCTGCAACTGCCCGGTATCGGTCCGTATACAGCCGGCGCGATTGCAGCGATTGCCTTTGATCGCAAGGCGGTGGTGGTGGATGCGAATGTCGAGCGGGTGATGGCGCGGCTCTATGCGGTCGCGGAGCCCTTGCCGGATTGCAAGGCGGAGCTGCGGCGGCTGGCCGGGGGGCTGACGCCGGATAGCCGTTGTGGCGATTATGCGCAGGCGGTGATGGATCTGGGCGCGACGCTGTGCGGGCAGGTGCCGGAATGCGGGGCCTGCCCGTGGCGTGCGTCCTGCCGGGCGCGGGCGCTGGGCATTGCGGCGGAACTGCCGCGGCGGCGGGCAAAGCCGCCGAAACCGGTGCGCAGGGGAGTGGTCTATCTGGCGCGGAGGCCCGACGGGGCGGTGCTGGTCGAGACGCGGCCGGACAAGGGGTTGCTGGGCGGGATGCTCGGCTTTCCCGGTTCGGACTGGGTGGAGGGGGAGCCTGTGGCCCGTCCGCCGGTCGGGGCCGACTGGCGGGAATTGCCGGAAGAGGTGCGGCACACGTTTACCCATTTCCATTTGCGCCTGAAGGTGCGGGTGGCCGAGGTGGAGGGAAGCACAGGGCGGTTCGAACGGATTGAGCCGGATGCCTTGCCAACGGTCATGCGCAAGGTCTATGCGCTGGCGGGGGGCTGAAGTATGCTGCGGGCGAGTCGCAGCAGTCAGGAGTGGTCCGGATGATCGAGGAAAACAGGCAACCCCCGGGTGTCGCGCCCTTTGCCGTGTCGCTGGTGCTGGCGGTGCTGGTGGTCGTGGCGGCGATGCTCGGCGGCTGGTGGATTGCGCTGGTGCCGTTCTACGGCATGGTGGCCAGTTCGTTGCTGGATCGCCTGTTGGGGAACAACAACAGCAATCCCGATCCGGAGACCGGCGAGGCCGCATTGCGCGGACACCGGTTGTTAACCATGATCTGGCTGCCGCTACAGGTGTTTTTCGTCTATTTCGCGATTGTTGCCGCCACCCGGTTCGGGCATCTTTCGGGTGTTGAGGCGGTGTTCCTGATGATCGCGGTCGGCATTGCCACCGGCGAGGTCGGAATCGTGTATGCGCACGAGCTGATCCACCAGAAGGACCGGCGGGAACGGGCGCTGGGCGATGCCTTGCTGGCGATGGTGCTGTTCGGGCATTTCCGCACCAAGCATATCCTGATCCACCACCGCTATGTCGGGACGCCGGCCGATCCGGTGACGGCACGGTATAACGAGGGGTTTTATGCCTATTTCCCGCGGGTTCTGTATCAGGGGGCGGTTGCCGCGTGGCGGCTGGAGGCGGCGCGGCTGCGGCAAAAGGGATTGCCGGAGTTCGACCGTTCCAACCCGTTCTGGCGGTATGGATCCTGGTCGGCGGGTTTCCTGCTGCTGGCCTTGCTGGCGGGCGGCTGGGCCGGTGTCGGGCTGTTCCTGATACAGGCGTTTATTGCGGTGCTGTTTCTGGAACTGACGAATTATGTCGAGCATTACGGGCTGGTGCGCAAACATCTGGGCGGCGGGAAATACGAGCCGGTGCGTCCGCACCATTCGTGGAATTCGCCCCGCCGGTTTACCAATTATCTGCTGATCAACCTGCAGCGCCATTCGGACCATCACTACAAGCCGGACCGGCGTTTTCCGGTGCTGCAGACCTATGATGAGTCCGAGGCGCCGCAGATTCCCTATGGCTATCCGTTTCTGGCCGCGATCGCGCTGGTGCCGCCGGTATGGTTCCGGCTGATGAACCCGCGCGTGCGCAAATGGCGGGCGATGTATTATCCGGAAATCACCGACTGGAGCGCCTACAAGACTGCCAGCAATCCGCTGCCGCTGTCGGCCTCAGCTTTCGCGAAAGGCGCGGGTGAAATAGTCGGTTAGCGGTTTCAACAGGTAATTCAACGGTGTGCGCTCGCGGGTTTTCAGGAAGGCCTGCACCGGCATGCCCGGCACGATTTCGACATCGCCCAGACGTTCGGTCTCGCCCTCGTCCGGCAGGATTTCGGCGGCATAATATGTCTCTCCGGTCGCGTTATCGACGAAAACATCAGGGGAGACCTTGGTGACGGTTCCAGAAATCTCGGGCGTGGTGCGGGTGTCGAAGGCGGCAAAACGCAGGCTGGCGGTCTGGCCGGTGTGGACCTGGTCGATGTGGCGCGCGGGGATGCGGGTTTTTATGACCAGCCGCGAATCCTGCGGCACGATATAGAGGATCGGTTCCGCCGGTCGCACCACGGAGCGGATGGCGAAGAATTTCTTGCCGTAGATCACGCCGGAGACAGGGGCGCGGACCTCCATCCGTTGCAGGGTTTCCAGCAGCGAGGCGCGTTTTTCCGCCAGCTCGATCTCGCGGAATTGCAGGTCGCGCAGGGTGGTGATGGCATCTTCGCGCAGGCGGGAGCGTAGGCGCAGGATCTCGATCTCGATTTCCGCGATGCGGCCACGGTTTTCGGCAATGATGGCGGCCAGCTCGCCGAGTTGTCCCTCCATGCGCGCCTTTTCCCGTTGCAGGGCGCGGACCTTGGTGGCCTGCGACAAACCTTTGGCGAGCAGGGCTTCCTCGTCCGCCAGTTCCTCGGCGATCAGAGCCTGTTGCCTGCGCAGGGCGGCGATCCGGGATTCCATGCCGCGGATCTGGTCCTCGATCTGGGTCTTTTTCTTGCCGAGCAGGGCTTCCTCGCGCGCGAGGGTGTCGCGGCGGGCGATGAACAGGTTGCGTTGACCCTGCATTAGTTCGGCGACCAGCAGGTCATCGGTGTTGTCGGTCAGCAAGGGGGAAAAGGTGACGGTATCGGCGTTATCCCGCTCGGCCTCCAGCCGGGATTTGCGGGCGGAAATCTCGTATAGCTGGCCGGTGATCACCGCCAGATCGGAGCGCGCCTGTGTATCGTCGAAGCGCAGCAACACGTCGCCGGCGGCAACGGTGTCGCCATCATCGACGAGGATGGCGCCGATGACGCCGCCGTCGGGGTGCTGCACCACCTGCCGGTTGACCTCGACCTCAACCTGCCCGTTGGCGACGATAGCGCCGGCGATGCTGGTTTTGACGGACCAGAGGCCGACGCCGAACACCAGCACGGCAAGGGCGAGATAGCCCAGCAGCAGGGGATTGCGGGGGCTCCAGTGGTTCATTTCGTGCCCTCCGGTGCCAGCGTTTCCGCCACTTCGGAGTGGTTCTGGACCTGTGCGCGCAGCACCTCGTCACGCGGGCCGAAGGCGCGGGGGATACCGTCCTGCAGCACCATCAGCAGGTCACATTCCGCAATGCCGGCGGGACGGTGTGCCATGATGATGACACTGCCGCCAGCCGATTTGAAATCGCGGATGGCGCGGTTGAGGGCTTCGGAGCCCTGCGCATCCAGATTGGCGTTCGGTTCGTCCAGCACCAGCAGCACCGGCTCTCCGAACATGGCCCGGGCCAGTCCGATCCGTTGTTTCTGCCCGCCGGACAGGCGGCCGGAGCCGGTGATTACGGTATCGTATCCCTGCGGCAATTTCAGGATCATGTCGTGTGCCCCGGCCTTTTTCGCGGCGGCCACCACTGCGGCGGAATCCGGTGCGGTGGACAGGCGGGCGATGTTTTCGGCGATTGTTGCCTCGAATAGGGTTACGTCCTGCGGCAGATAGCCGATGTGTTTGCCAAGGTCGGAGCCGTACTGGTCCAGAGTTGCCCCGTCGAGGCGCAGCTTTCCGGCGGCAGGCGGCCAGATCCCCGCAAGAACGCGGGCCAGCGTGGATTTGCCCGAGGCGCTCGGGCCGATGATGCCGAGGGCCTGCCCCGGTTGCAGGGCAAAACCGACGCCGCGCAGGGTGGCGGTTTCGGCTCCCGGGGGGATGATGGTTACGGATTCAAGCGTCAGCAGGGCCTTTGGCCGCGGCAGGTGCGTGCGTTCCGGCGTCTCGGGAATACGCGACAGGAATGTCGCCAGATCGCGCCAGCCGTTGCGCGCGCGCTGGATCAGCGGCCATTGCGCGATGGTCTGTTCCACCGGCGCCAGCGCCCGTCCCATCATGATGGATGCGGCGATCATGGCCCCTGCCGTCATCTGGTTTTGCAGGACCAGCCACGCCCCGAGCGCCAGCATGGCCGATTGCAGGAAAAACCGCAGTGTTTTCGTCAGGGTGCCGAAGCCTCCCGTCATGTCCGAGGAGCGGATCTGCGCCGCCAGTGCGGCATCGCGCAGCTTCTGCCAGCGGGCCAGCGCGGCGCTTTCCATGCCGAGGCCGTGCACGGCCTCCCCTTGTTCGCGCAGGGTGGCGGCGAGAGCATCCCCCGCCAGTGTTTTCCGTGTCGCATCGCCGACAGGGCGGTAGGTCATGAAGCGGTTGGTGATGGCAATGGCCACGATCAGCGCGCCGCCGCCCAGTGCCAGCCAGCCGAGCATGGGGTGGAAGGTGAAAATCGCCAGAATGAACAGCGGTGTCCACGGAATATCGATCAGGGCGAACAGGGCCGGTGATGACAGGAGCTTTTGCACCGATTCCAGATTGCGCAGGGCGGGGGCGCTGGCTGCGCGACCGGCCGGTGTGGTTGCAGCGCGCAGGGTCGCGGCAAATACGCGCGCGTCGAGCCTTGTCTGGAAAGCCGCCCCGAGGCGGGCAGCGACTCGGGCGCGGGCGAAATCCAGCACACCCATCAGGGTAAACAGCCCCGCGACGAGGATCAGCAGGGCGGTGAGGGTTTCCTCGGACCGGCTGCCGAGAACACGGTCGTAGACCTGCAACATGAACAACGGGCCGGTCAGCATCAGCAGGTTTACAAAAAAGCTGAACATACCGATGGAAACGAACGGCCAGAATCCGCCGAGCATCGCCTTGCGCAGTTCGCGTTTGCCGTTGGTGCTGTCGTTTGCGGCCAAGTTATGCCCCGTCAAAATGTCTGTTTCCGCCTTGTTGCCACAGTTTCATGTCGCGGCGAAGTTGAAAGTTGGCAATCCGTTCTACAGGCCGTAATATACATGTCTGAACATTTGTTGAATCATTTTTGCTGGAAGCCGGACAATGTCTGTAACGAATACCATCTCCCGCTTTGGTGTGGCCACAGGGTTTGCGATTCTGCTGTCGGCCTGTGCCAGCGGACCGGTGCCTTCGGATTATGTCAATGACCCGTTCGAGGATGTGAACCGGCAGATCCACGCCTTTAACAAGCTGGTGGATAAAACGGCGGTGCGGCCGGTGGCGCTGGCCTATGGTGCCGTGATGCCGGAGCCGGTTCGCGATATGGTCGATAACAGCGCGAACAATCTGGAATTGCCGGGGCAGGCGATCAACCATGTGTTGCAGGGCGATCTGGCCGATGCGTTCCAGACCACGGCCCGGTTTCTGCTGAATTCGACCATCGGGCTGGCCGGCCTGTTCGATCCGGCTTCGGAAATCGGACTGTTCGAACGGAACACGGATTTTGGCGAAACGCTGGGCGTCTGGGGATTTGCCGAGGGGCCGTATGTGGAATTGCCCCTGTTCGGTGGCAGCACGGTGCGCGGCACGGTCGGTATGGTGGTCGATTTCGCCATTGATCCGATGCAGCATGTGCTGTCCGATCAGGAGCGCAAATATCTGGCTGCACTGAAAGGTCTCGACCTGATCGGGAAACGCTATGCCTATTCCGATCTGGTCGATGCGTTACTATATGAATCGGCAGACAGCTATGCCGCGCAGCGGATCAGCTATCTTCAGAATATGCGTCGCAACCTCGAAGGGGAAACCCTGATCGAGGATTTGGAGGACCCCTATGCGTTCGAATAATTCCGGCCTTACCCGTCGCGGGTTTGTCGTTTCCACCGGTGCCTTTGCCGGAGCGGCTTTGCTGCCCGGTCAGGCGTCGGCCCTGTCGGAAAAGCAGGCCGTCGATCTGATTAACAAGGTGCTGGCGGATGTTTTCGCGATTATCGATTCAGGCAAGCCGGAATCGCAGATGCTGGCGAATTTCGAAGGGATTTTCCGTGATTATGCCGATGTGCCTACGATCGCGCGATATTGTCTGGGCGCGCCGTGGCGCACGGCGTCATCCGCTCAGCAGGCGGCCTATACCAAGGCGTTCCAGGGATATATCTCGCGCAAATACGGGCGGCAGTTCCGCAAGTTTGCCGGTGCCAAGGTGAAAATCATCCGCAGCCGCGATGCCGGCAGTCTCGGGATTCTGGTGGAGACCAGCATTACCCTGAAGGGCAGCGAGCCCTATGCCGTGGACTGGAACGTCTCGGACCGCAGCGGCAAGCTTAAATTCATCAATCTGATTATCGAGGGCATCTCGATGCTGGCAACCGAACGCACAGAGATAGGATCGATTCTGGAATCCTATCAGGGCAACATGGACAAGCTGATCGCCCATTTGGAGCGGACCTAATCCTTCGGCTTGTAGTAGGTTGCCACGCAGCTGAAAGGTGCGGGGATGTCGGGATAGGTGTCCGCGGCGATCTTGCGCCCCAGACTGCCGTCGGTCAGCGTCAGGGTCAGCCCCGCGATCACCGAATTGGCGGAACCCTTGTCGGTTACGTCGCGAAAGGCTTTTTTCTCCAGCGCCTGACAGGGGCCGCCGACCTCCTCGCGGATTTGCGGGAAGTAATAGACGGCGGCGCCGAGCAGGCCGATTGCAATCAGAAGCCTGATCACTTTACCCACCCCGCCAGTTCGTTGTCCAATACCTGCAACAACGCGTCGATGTGGTCGTCACGGTCATTGAGGCAGGGGATATAGGTGAAGCTCTCGCCGCCCGCGTGTTCGAAGCTCTCGCGGATTTCCTCGTTGATTTCCTCCAGTGTTTCCAGACAGTCGGCGGAAAAGGCGGGCGAGATTACGGCGATGTTTTTCCTGCCGCTTTCCGCCAGTCGCGCGACTTCCTCGACCGTGGCCGGGCCGACCCATTTTTCGGGGCCGAATTTCGACTGGAAGGCGGTGATGAAATGGTCGCGCTCCCAGCCGAGTTTTTCCGCCAGCAGGCGCGTGGTTTTTTGACATTGGCAATAATAGGGATCGCCCTGCAACAGGTAGCGTTCCGGCACACCGTGATAGGACAGCACCAGATGGTCGGGGCGGGTTTCCAGCGTCTCGTAAGCCTCGCGCACCGAGTTCGCCAGTGCCTCGATATAGGCGGGATGCTCGAAATAGGCCGGCACCGTGCGGAAGGCCGGCTGCCAGTTCATTTTCATCAGCGTGCGGAAGGCGTGGTCGTTGGC
>JALSHL010000267.1 GCA_026982255.1 Paracoccaceae bacterium
ACACCGGCGCCCCCGCCACCAGCGCCGCGCGGGCCGACGATACCACATCGTCCGAGAACGCCAGATCGTCGACGATATCGACCATCCCGCAGGCATGGATCAGCCGCACGGCCACATCCTGCACCCCCGCGGGCAGGCGGTCCAGCGCCGCCTCGGCCCGCACGATGGCGAAGGATCGGGCGTAAATGGCCGCAGGGTCTTTCTCGTAACCCGCCACCCCTAGCCCTTCAACCGTTTGCGCACCGATTCCGGCCCCAGCGGGTGATCCGCCTGCGGGTATTCGGGATGCACATGGTCGTGCCCGTGGTCGTGATGGTGGTGGTGATGCCCGTGGTCATGATCGTGATGGTGGTGATGGTCCATGTCCAGACGGCAGGCGCCGGTGCAGAAATCCTCGCACAGGTCGCAGGTTTCCACCGTGGCACCGGGGGCGTTCGCGCCCTGCCCCTCGACGTGGTGGTGATGGCTTTCCTGCACCGCGCCGACCTCGGCCTCGAAGCCCAGAACCGTTTCGCGGTATTTGCACATGCCGCAGTTCATGTTGTTCTCGCCGTCGAGAATTTCGCGCACCCGCTCGGCAAAGGTCTCGATCACCTTGGGGTGGTCGTTCAGATACCCCGCCTTGACGAAATCGATGTCGGGGTAACGCGCCGCCGCCTCGTCGGTAAAGCCGTAGATCCGGTCGATCAGCACACCGGCGAACAGGAAATACGGGAACACGACCACCCGCTTGTAGCCCAGCCGCGCCACATGGTCGAGGCAGGGTTCCACCAGCGGAAAGGTCACACCGCTATAGCCGACCTCGGTCCAGCCGAAGCCCATCCCCTCCTGCAGCAGCCGCGCCACCTTGGAGACATTGGCATTGGCGTCGGGGTCCGAGGCCCCGCGCCCGATCACCACCAGACAGGTTTCATGCAGCGACACCTCGCCCAGTTCCGCATTGGCCGCCGCGACAGCCTCGGTAATCCGGTCCGATGCGGCCTCCAGCATCTTCGGGTCCACGCCCAGTTCGCGGCCGTAATCCACGGTAATCCCGTGTTTGGCGGCATAGGTGTTCAACACCGTCGGAATGTCGTTTTTCGCGTGCATCGCGGCAAACAGCATCCCCGGCACCGCCAGAATCCGCTCCGCCCCCGCCGCGCGCAGGTTGTCCAGCCCGTCGCGCATCACCGGATTGGCGAATTCGAGATAGCCGTAGTCCACCGGCCAGTCGGGAAAATGGGCGCGCAACCCCTCGGCCACCTGCGCGAATTCATCGACCGCCTGCTGGCTGCGCGAGCCGTGGCCGCAGACCATAACACCGATTTTCGTCATGGTTTCAGCCCCTTGCACAGGGGGTGGCGGCGGGTTTCAATTGTGTATGCATAATCTGTGTTCCTTCCGGTTTCATCGGTCCACCATGGAAGAAAACGCTCGTCTGTGTGACAGTTCCGGCCTTGGTCCCCTGTTTGGGTCAACCGCCACCGGACGCGCTTCCAGCCCCGAAGGGCACCGTCTTGCAGGCAACAGTATTAGGCGGCGGG
>JALSHL010000268.1 GCA_026982255.1 Paracoccaceae bacterium
GAATTTCAACCCTTTTTCCTCCAGCGCCGCGCGATAGCTCATATCGACCTCGTAGCGGTGGCGGTGGCGTTCGGAAATATGCGTATCGCCGTAAATCTCTGCCACTTTCGACCCTTCGGCCAGCGTCGCGTTATAGGCGCCGAGCCGCATGGTCCCGCCCTTGTCGTCACCGGCCTCGCGCTGGATGGTGCGGTTGCCCTCGACCCATTCCTTCAGGTGATAGACAATCGGCGTGAAGCGTTTCTCGCCGGCTTCGTGGTCGAATTCCTCGGAGCCCGCATCGGCAATGCCGGCCAGATCGCGCGCCGCCTCGATCACCGCCATCTGCATGCCCAGACAGATGCCCAGATAGGGGATGTCGTGTTCGCGCGCGTATTTCGCCGCCCGTATTTTCCCTTCGGTGCCGCGCTCGCCAAAGCCGCCGGGCACCAGAATGGCGTTATAGCCCTGCAACAGCGGCGTGATATCCTCGTCATTCTCGAAACGCTCTGAATCGATCCACTCGGCCCTTACCTTCACCCGGTTGGCGATACCGCCGTGGGTCAGGGCCTCGGCAATGGATTTATAGGCATCGTCCAGTTGCACATATTTGCCGACAATGGCGATTTTTACCTCGCCCTCGGGATGTTCGATGCGGTCCATCACATCGGTCCACTTGGTCATATCCGGCTCCGGCGCGTCCGTGATGCCGAAGGCCTCCAGCACTGCGCGGTCCATGCCCTCGCGATGATAGGCCAGCGGCGCCTCGTAGATGGATTTCAGATCCAGCGCCGGAATGACCGCCTCCGGCCGCACGTTGCAGAACAGCGCCAGCTTGTCGCGCTCCTTCTGCGGGATCGGGTGTTCCGAGCGGCACATCAGGATATCCGGCGCAATGCCGATGGCGCGCAGCTCCTTGACCGAATGCTGCGTCGGTTTGGTTTTCAACTCTCCGGCGGCGGCGATATAGGGCACCAGCGTCAGGTGCATGAAAATACACTGTCCGCGCTTGTCCTGCGAAAACTGCCGGATCGCCTCGAAAAAGGGCAGGGCCTCGATATCGCCGACGGTGCCGCCGATCTCGCAGAGCATGAAATCCACCTCGTCGTCGCCGATCGCGATGAAATCCTTGATCTCGTCAGTCACATGCGGAATCACCTGGATGGTTTTGCCCAGATAGTCGCCGCGGCGCTCTTTCTCCAGCACGGTGGAATAGATCCGCCCCGAGGAAATCGAATCCGTCTTGCGCGCCGAAACGCCGGTAAAGCGCTCGTAATGGCCAAGGTCGAGGTCCGTTTCCGCCCCGTCGTCGGTGACGAAAACCTCGCCATGCTCGAAGGGCGACATGGTGCCCGGATCGACATTCAGATAGGGGTCCAGCTTGCGCAGCCGCACCGAATATCCGCGCGCCTGCAACAGCGCGCCCAAAGCCGCCGACGCAAGGCCCTTGCCAAGCGAGGAAACCACACCACCGGTAATGAAAATATAACGTGCCATGCCTGTATCGGCCCCCGCGAAAAAGTTGTTTTTATGGATTGGACCGGACGCCGCAATCGCTTGTATCACGGGATTAAAGATATACCGGATTCGCCCCGATCCCACAAGTTCAAAACGCAACATCCTGTGGCTTTCGGCGGAAACCAACCCATAACTTGCGCAAATTGCAACAAAAAAAGGCCCGCCATGACAGCGGGCCCGAGTGTTCGACGAACGGAAGAGTTTATCCGTCGAAATCCACTTTCTCGACCAGACGCAGCGCGGCAGGGCGATATTTCGCGATCTCCGCCAGCGGGGTCGGATCGGGTGTAAATGTGCCCCAGCTCTGCACCAGTTCGCTCGGCGCGACACTGTCCAGCAACGGGTATTCGAAGTTCAGTTCGGCATACAGCCCCTGCGCCTCGGCCGAGGTCAGGAATTCCATCAGTTGCAACGCTTCGTCCCTGTTGGGTGCCGAGGCCGTCATCGCCATCCCCGACAGGTTCACATGCGCGCCCTTGCCGCCGATGGTCGGGAACACCAGATTGACCGCATTGGCCCATTCCACCTGCTCCGGCTCCTGCAGCATCTTGCCCATGTAATAGGTGTTGCCGATGGCCACATCGCATTCACCGGCCCAGACCGCCTTGATCTGCGCACGGTCGTTGCCCTGCGGTTTGCGCGCCAGATTGGCCTTCAGCCCGCGCAACCACTCCTCGGTCTGTTCCTCGCCGTAATGGGCAATCATCGCCGCCACCAGCGCCACGTTATAATTGTGCAGCCCCGAGCGGATACAGATACGCCCCTGCCACTGCGGATCGGCCAGCCCCTCGAACGAGGTCACCTCGCCCGGCGCCACGCGGTCCCTGGAAACATAGGCAATGCGCGCCCGCATGGTCAGGCCGGTCCAGTTCCCCTCGGGGTCGCGATACTCCGCCGGAATATTGGCGTTGATAACATCCGAGACCACCGGTTGCGTCACCCCCGCATCGACAATCGCCGTCAGATTGGCAATATCCGTGGTCAGCACCACATCGGCGGGCGAGCGTTTGCCCTCGGCCCGCAGGCGCTCGATCATGCCGCTCTTGATGAACACCACATTGGTTTTGATGCCGGTCTCGGCGGTAAAGGCTTCCAGAATCGGGTCGATCAACTGCGGCTGGCGGGAGGAATAGATATTCACCTCTCCGGCCAACAGGGGGGAGGCCGCCAGCACAGTGGCGGCAATCAGGGTCAGGCGTTTCAGCATGGGTTTGCTCCGTGTTTGAATGACACGACCGGAATACCCGAGCAAAATAGTCAGGTCAATACCCGATTAAAAATATCAGGATTGTTTCTCCCGCCGCTTCACCTCGTCCCAAAGCGTATCCATCTCGGCCAGACCGGATTGCTCCGGCGTCTTGCCCTGCTCCTGAAGAAGCGCTTCCACTCCCTTGAAACGACGGGTGAATTTGGCGTTGGCGGCGCGCAGTGCCGCTTCGGGGTCAATGTCCAGATGCCGCGCCAGATTGGCCATGACAAACAGCAGATCGCCGTATTCCTCGGCCAGTTCCTCCGGTCCCAAAGTGTCGCGGGCCTCCACCAGTTCCGCCGCTTCCTCGGTGATTTTATCCACCACCTGCGCGGTTTGCGGCCAGTCGAACCCGACCCGCGCCGCCCGATTCTGCAACTTGATCGCCCGCGTCAGCGCCGGCAATCCCGCCGCCACCCCGTCCAGCGCCGAGGCCGCCTCGGGCTTTCCGGCCCGCTCCGCCGCCTTGATCCGTTCCCAGTCCACGGTCTGCTGCGCCGCCGATTTGTCGCGACTCTCCTCGCCGAACACATGCGGATGCCGCCGCAGCATCTTGTCGGAAATCGACCGCACCACATCCTGAAAGGCAAAATGCCCCGCCTCCTCGGCCATTTGCGCGTGATAGACCGACTGTAACAGCAAATCCCCCAGCTCGTCACGCAGATCCGCCATATCGCCGCGCTCGATCGCATCGGCAACCTCGTAGGCCTCCTCGATGGTATAGGGCGCGATGGAGGCAAAATCCTGCTCGATATCCCACGGGCAGCCGGTTTCGGGGTCCCGCAGCCGCCGCATGATCTCCAGCAGGCGCTCCAGCCCTGCCGATGTGTCACGCACCAGCGCGTCGGAATCTGTATAATCTGTCATGTCCGCAAGCTACGCCCTGTTGACCTGCAAGTGCAAGCGGTGGCTAATGTCAAAAAACAGGAGTCCCCCATGCCCGTCATCAACCGCATCGCAGAGTTCCACAACGACATGAAGGTCTGGCGCCGCCACCTGCACATGCATCCCGAACTGGAACTCGACACCGAAAATACCGCTGCTTTCGTCGTCGAGCGCCTGCGCGAATTCGGCGTTGATTCCATCGAAACCGGCATCGCGAAAAACGGCCTCGTCGCCATTATCAACGGGCAGGGCGACGGCCCGACCATCGGCCTGCGCGCCGACATGGACGCCCTGCCGATACAGGAGGCCGGCACCCACGCGCACAAATCCACCATCCCCGGCAAAATGCACGCCTGCGGTCACGACGGCCACACCACCATGCTGCTCGGCGCCGCCAGATATCTGGCAGAAACCCGCAACTTCCGCGGCCGCGTCGCCCTGATCTTCCAGCCTGCGGAGGAAGAGGGCAACGGCGCCGAGGTCATGGTCAACGAGGGCATCATGGACCGTTTCGACATTTCCGAAGTCTACGGCATCCACAACGCCCCGAACAAACCCGTCGGCCATGTGCTGCTCAACAAGGGCGCGCTGATGGCGGCGGTCGACTCCTTCCGCATCGACATCGAGGGCAAGGGCTGCCACGCGGCCTATCCCGATCAGGGCATCGATCCGGTGATGGTCGCCGTGCAGATCGCGCAGGCCATCCAGACCATCCGCTCGCGCAACGTCCCGGGCCTCGACAATCTGGTGGTGTCGCTGACGCAGATCCACGCGGGCGAGACCGACAACGTCATCCCGCAAACCGCCACCCTCGGCGGCACTGTCCGCTCCCTTGACCCCGCCACCCGCGATCTGGTCGAGGACCGCATGCGCGCCATCGTCTCCGGCACCGCCGCCGCCCACGGTGCCAGCGCCACGCTCGTCTATGACCGTCAGGTCCCCGTCACCATCAACGACCCCGACCGCGCCACCTTCGCGGCAGAGGTCGCCGCCTCGGTGGTCGGCGCCGCCAATGTCACCGACGACATCCCGCCCGAAATGGGGGCGGAGGATTTCGCTTTCATGCTGCAGGCCCGCCCCGGCGCCTATATTTTTCTGGGGCAGGGCGAGGGCGCCAACGTCCACCACCCCGAATACGATTTCAACGACGAGATCAGCCCCGTAGGCGCCAGCTACTTCGTGCAACTGGTGGAGCAGTCGCAACCGGCCTGATGTTCTCCGGCCCGCGCTCCCGCGGCCGGAATCAGTAAAGCGCGACCTCCAGCGCCTCCAGCCCGTGAAAATGATAGCGGTCGGCATACTCCGGTGTGCCGGCCAGCTTTATATCGGGAAACCGTTCGAACAGGATTGGCAGGGCGACGCACATTTCCAGCTTGGCCAGCGGCGCGCCGATGCAGAAATGCAGCCCCGCGCCGAAAGACAGGTGCCCGACCCCGCCGCGCTCCACATCGAACCGGTCCGCACGGGCAAATTTTGCCGGATCGCGATTGGCCCCTGCCAGCAACAGCCCGACCTGATCGCCGGTCCTGAAGCTATGGCCGAAGGCGTCGACATCCTCCATCGCATAGCGCGTGAACATATGCAGCGGCGGATCGAACCGCAGCGTTTCCTCCACTGTCGCCAGCGTGCGCTCCGGCGTGGTAAAGAACGTCGCAGGTTCCGCGCCGCTTTCCAGTATCGTCTTGATCCCGTTGGCAAATCCATGCACCGTCGCCTCGTGCCCCGCGTTCAGCAGCAGAATACAGGTCGTCACAAGCTCGTCGGTCGACAGCTTCGCCCCTTCGTCGCGCGCCGCAATCAGGCTGGTGATCAGGTCATCCTTCGGATCCGCCCGCCGCGCCTCGATAAACGCGCGGATGAAGGCGCTGAACTCCTGCGTCGCCTTCACGGCAGCATCCTCCACCGCCCGGTCCCGGCGCACCTGATACATGGCCACCATGTCGTGCGACCACGCCAGCAACTGATCCGCCATATCCTCCGGCACCCCCAGCAGGCGCGAGATAATGACAATGGGAATCCGCTCGCAAAACGCCGGCAGCAGATCGACCCGACCCCCGTCGAACCCCGCAACCAGCTCCCGCGCCAGCGCCGCGATTTCCGGTTCCAGCGCCGCGATCCGCTTGCTGGTAAAGGCCCGCACCAGCAACGAGCGCAAGCGCGTATGCGTCGGCGGCTCGCGCTCCAGAATCGAGTGTTCCTCCACATCGTAAAACGGTTTCAGGTGTTCGGGATGCACGGGCCTGAACCCTTCCGGCGCCTCGCGCCCGAACCGCCGGTCGCGCAACATCGCGTTGACTGCGGCATGATCGACAGAACACACCAGCTTGTAATCTTCCCAGTAAAACAGCGTTTCCCCGCGCACCCGTTCGTAAAACGCATAGGGGTCCTGCACAAAATCCGCCGCCCGCGGGTCCTGCCTCACCTGTTTCATTGCGCCCGCTCCAGCGCCTGCTCCAGATCGGCGATCAGGTCGGAAACATCCTCGATCCCCACCGACAGCCGCAACAGGTTCGGCGCCACCAGCGAATACGGCCCCTCCACTGTCTTGCGATGCTCGATCAGGCTCTCGACCCCGCCCAGCGAGGTCGCGGGGAAAAACACCTGACAGAACCGCGCCGCATCGCGCGCCGCTTCCTCGCCCCCGCGCACGAGCAACGACAGCATCCCGCCAAATCCCCCCGTCATCTGCCGTTTCGCCACCCCGTGCCCGGGATGCGAGGGCAGCCCCGGATACAGCACCGCCTCCACCGCCGGATGCCCGTCGAAATGCTCCGCAATCGCCAGCGCATTGGCCGAGGCCCGCTCGTATCGCAAATACAGCGTCCGCATTCCGCGGATCAGCAGCCAGGCATCGAAGGGCGCCATCACCGAGCCTTGCAGCTTGCGCACCAGCTGCAACTCCCCGAACAACGCCCCCGCGTCGGCCACACTCAGCACCCCGCCGGTCAGGTCCGAATGGCCGTTCAGGTATTTCGTCGCCGACTGGAACGCCACATCGGCACCGAGCGCCAGCGCATCCATGGTCACCGGCGGCGCCACGGTGCAATCCACGGCCAGCAGCGCCCCGACCCCGTGCGCGACCTCCGCCGCCGCCGCGACATCGATCACATCCCAGCTCGGGTTCGTCGGGCTTTCGATCCACACCAGCCGCGTATCGCCCCGCACCGCCCGCGACAGCCCGTCGGGATCGGTCGCATCGAACAGCGTCACCCGCAGCCCGCGCTTCGCCTCCAGCCGCCGCACCCAGTCCAGCCCGCCGTGATACATCACCTGCGGCAACACCACATGATCGCCGCTCTCCAGCGTCTCGAACAGCGCCACAAACGCCGCCATGCCCGAAGCAAACAGCAACGACTCCGCCGCACCGGCCAGCGAGGAAACCACCGCCTCCGCATGGCTGGTTGTCGGCCCGCCATAGCGCCCGTAAACATACCCCCCGCGCAGGCCGTAATCCGCATCCCGCGCAAAGGTCGAGGACAGCTCGATCCCCGGCACCACCGCGCCGGTGCGTTCGTCCAGCGAATGCAACGCCTGCGCCGCGCGCGTGGCGGGCGAGAGCCTCAACTGTTTCGGTGTCGTCATGGCACATTCCTTTCCTGAATCGCGCCGATTGTGCGGGGCAGGGGCGGCAATGACAAGCGCCTCGGTTGACGGACCCTGCGTCGCGGGGGATACAGGGGTATGTTCAAACGCCCCGCCCTGATCCTGCTGCTGGCATTTGCCGCATCGGCCACCCTTCTGGGCGTCTGGCGCTGGTCCTATGCCGAGGCCCTCGACAAGCTGGAATCGCAGGGCAGGGCCAGCCTGCTGCTCGCCGCCGACCGTCTGGTCAGCCAGCTCGGCCGCTACCGCCAGCTGCCGGTGGTGCTGACCGACAATCCGTTGCTGCAACAGGCAACACAGCGCGGTGGCGATCTGCAGGACATCAACCTTTATCTGCAACAGGTCGCCGACGTGACCGGCGCACGCGACATCCTGCTGCTCGACACCACGGGCACCACCATCGCTGCCGCCAACTGGGCCGGCGACAGCACCTATATCGGCCGCAATTTCGCCGACCGCCCCGATTTCATCCGCGCCATGAACGGGGCGCTCGGGGTCTACCACTCGCAGGAAAACCCGCAGGACCCGCGCGGTTTCTACTTCGCCAGCGCCATCCGCGTGGACGGCAAAATCACCGGCGTCCTCTCGGTCAAGGTCGATCTGGAGGTGCTGGAGGCCGACTGGCGCGGCGACCCCGAGATCATCTTCTTCACCGACAACAACAACGTGGTTTTCATCGCCAACCGCTCCTCGCTGCTGCTGCGGGTGCTGGGCGACCGTTTCGCCATCCTTCAGGACCCGAAGGCGCGGCGCAACTACGCCGCCGCCGCGCTGCAACCCTTCCCGCCGTTCCACGAGCGCCAGATTGCCGGCCGCAGCCTGCGCACATTCGACGATGCCCCCGATCTGCCGCCCCGCGCGCTCTATCTGCAAACGCCGCTGCCGGTGATCGGCATGACCGGCAACATCCTGCTCGACCTGAAACCGGTGGAGCAGGAGGCCCGCCTGCGCACCGCCCTCGCCGCCGCCTTCCTCGCCCTGTTCGCGTTGCTGGTGCTGTTCCTGCTGCAACGCCGCCGCACCCTCGCCGTGCGCCTGCAAACGGAGGAGGCCGCCAACCAGCGGCTGGAAGAACGGGTGCAGGAACGCACCGCCGAACTGCGCCGCACGCAGGAGGAACTGGTGCAGGCCGGCAAGCTCTCGGCCCTCGGCCAGATGTCGGCGGGCATTTCGCACGAGCTCAACCAGCCGCTGGCCGCCATCCAGTCCTATGCCGAAAACGGCGTGATCCTGCTGGAACGCGGACGGGTGGCGGAGGCCGGCAAGAACCTGGAACAGATTTCCAGCCTTTCCGCCCGCATGGGCCGCATCATCCGCAACCTGCGCGCCTTCGCCCGCAAGGAGGGCGAGGATATGGCCGACGTCGATCTGGCCCGCGTGGTGGCCGACACGCTGGAACTGGCGGGCATCCGCATGCGCGAGGCAAACGTCACCCTGCACTGGCAGCCCCCGAAGGCACCGGTCATGGTGCGCGGCGGCGGTGTGCGCCTGCAACAGGTCCTGCTCAACCTGATCACCAACGCCATCGACGCGATGCAGGGGCAGGCGGAAAAACACATCTGGCTCGACATTTCGCAACAGGACGGCAAAACCTACCTTCAGGTGCGCGACAACGGACCCGGCCTTGAAAACAAGGACAAGATCTTCGAACCCTTCTACACCACGAAATCCGTAGGGCAGGGCGAGGGCATGGGCTTGGGCCTGTCGATCTCCTACGGTATCGTGCAAAGCTTCGGCGGCCGAATCCTCGGGGAAAACCACCCCGACGGCGGTGCCGTGTTCCGCGTTGAACTGACACCGGCAAAACAGGAGTAACCATGGCCAGAATACTGCTGGTAGACGACGACCGCGCCGTGCGCGACGCCCTCGGGCAGACCCTCGACCTTGCCGGTTTCGAGGTGCAGCTCGCCGCCTCTTTCATCGAGGCCACGGACCATATCACCCCCGATTTCACCGGTGCGATCATCACCGATGTGCGTATGCCCGGCAAGGACGGTTTCGCCCTGCTGGAACGGGCCGCCACTATCGACCCCGACATCCCCGTGGTGCTGCTGACCGGCGAGGGCGACATCCCCATGGCTGTGCGCGCCATTAACGAGGGCGCCTTCAACTTCCTCGAAAAACCCTGCCCGCCGAAACGTCTGGTCGAGGTGGCGACCAAAGCCTGCGCCGCGCGCGAAATGGTGCTGGAAAACCGCGCCCTCCGCCGCAAAATGACCCGCGAGGACGCTGCCGCCCGTCTGATACTGGGCCGTTCCGAGGCCGCCTCGCGCCTGCGCGACCAGTTGCGCAAGGTGGCCCAGACCGGCACCGACCTGCTGATCACCGGCGAAACCGGTACCGGCAAGGAGCTTTCGGCCCGCGTCGTGCATGAACTCTCGCGCTGCAAGGGCGAATTCGTCGCCATCAACTGCGGTATGCTGACCGGCGACATGGTCCATTCCACCCTGTTCGGCGACGCCACCCGCAAGGGCGCCTTCGCCCGCGCCGCCGGCGGCACCCTGTTTCTGGACGAGATAGGCGCCATGCCGCTGGCACAGCAGGTCACCCTGCTGCGCATCCTGCAGGAACGCGAGATCGAGGGCGACACCGGCCCGCAGCCGCTCACCTGCCGCATCATCGCCGCCACGCGCGAGGATCTGCAACAGATGATGCAGGCCGGCACCTTCCGCGAGGACCTGTTCTACCGTCTCGACGTCGCCCGCGTGCATGTCCCCTCGCTGAAAGACCGGATCGAGGACGTCGGCGGCCTGTTCCGTATTTTTCTGGGCGAGGCCCGTTCGCGCATGGGTCTCGGCCCGCTGGAAATGGACGAGGCGGCCTTCTCCGCCCTGTTCGCCCGCCCGTGGCCCGGCAACATCCGCGAGTTGCGCAACCACGCCGAGCGCGTCGCCATGGGCATGGAGGAGGGCGAGGACGCCCGCCCCGCCGGCCTGAACGCGCAACTGCACCGCATCGAACGCCAGATTATCATCGACTGCCTGAGCCGCAATCGCGGGCAGGTGATCCG
>JALSHL010000269.1 GCA_026982255.1 Paracoccaceae bacterium
CAGGCGGCGTGGTCGAGGAGGTCACACTGAAAACCGCCCGCCTGAACGCCACCTTCCGCACCCTGCGCGGCCTCGGATTTCTGGCGCAATACAGCCGGATGCCGGACAATGTGCGCCGCCACCTGAAGCCGACGATCCTGCAGAACGTCGCCGACGGGCGGGCGCTGACGGTGGAACAGATTGCCGATGCACAGATCGACCGTTCCGTATTGTTCCACCATATCAGCGGCATACTCGACAATTTCGATGTCATCGCCACACCGGTTGTCGGCCTGCCCACCGGCCCGCTGGAAATCGAATACCCGACCGAGATCAACGGCGAACCGCTCGGGGACTACATCGACTGGCTGCGCTTTTCCAACCTCGCCACCGTCACCAGCCTGCCCGCCATGTCGCTGCCGGTCGGCTTCATGCCCGACGGCACCCCGATGGGTATCCAACTGATCGGCCCGAACCGTGGCGAGGCGAAACTGATCGCCACGGCCCGCGCGCTGGAACTGATCTTCAACCTGCCGCGCACCCCGATCGATCCGGTGGCGCCGTGAAGAAGAACATCCTGTTCATCATGTATGACCAGTTGCGCCACGACTATCTGGGCTGCGCCGGTCACAGGACCCTGCACACGCCGCATATGGACCGGCTTGCCGCCATGGGCACCCGTTTCGCCAATACCTATGTGCAATCGCCGGTCTGCGGTGCCTCGCGCATGTCGTTCTATACCGGCCGCTATGTCAGCAGCCACGGCGCGGCGTGGAACAATTTCCCGCTGAAGGTCGGCGAGATGACCCTCGGCGACCACCTGCGCAAGCTCGGCGTCGAAAGCTGGCTGATCGGCAAGACCCACATGAAGGCCGACGCCGAAGGGATGGAGCGCCTCGGCATCTCCCGCGATTCCGTTATCGGGGCGCGGGTGGCGGAATGCGGCTTCGACGTCTGGCTGCGCGATGACGGGCTGCACGCCGAGGGGCCGGCGGGGTTCTATGACGAACGCCGCTCGCCCTATAACGAATACCTGAAGGCCAAAGGATACAGCGGCGACAACCCGTGGCACGACCATGCCAACGCAGCCGACGAGGGGGGCGAGGTCGCCTCGGGCTGGTTCATGCGCCATGCCGCCAAACCGGCCAACATCCGCGAAGAGGACAGCGAAACCCCGTGGCTGACCGGCCGCGTCATCGATTTTCTCGACGAACAGGGCGACGGCTGGCTTTGCCATGCCTCCTTCATCAAGCCGCACTGGCCCTATATCGTGCCCGCGCCCTATCACGCCATGTATGGCCACAACCAGCTACAGCCGCCCGTGCGCGCGGAATCCGAGCGCACCGACCCGCACCCCGTCTACAAGGCCTTCATGGACAGCCCCGTCGGGCAGGCGTTTTCGCGCGACGAGGTGCGCGAGACCGTGCTGCCCGCCTATATGGGCCTGATCAAACAGGCCGACGACCAATTGGGCCGCCTGCTGGACCATCTGGAATCCACAGGGCGCATGGCCAACACGATGATCGTGCTGACCTCGGACCACGGCGACTATATGGGCGATCACTGGCTGGGGGAAAAGGATCTGTTTCACGCGCCCTCGGTCAAGGTGCCGCTGATCGTGGTGGACCCCGATGCGCCGGACAACGCGCGGGGCAGGGTGGTTGACGACCTAGTAGAGGCCATCGACCTCGCCCCGACCTTCATCGAGTTCATGGGCAGCAAGGTGCCGGACCACATTCTGGAGGGCCGCTCGCTGCTGCCGTGGCTGCGTGGCGAGACGCCGGAGTGGCGCGACTACGCGATCAGCGAATACGACTATTCCTGCACCCCGATGCGCAAGACCCTTGGCCTGACGCCCCGCGACGCGCGCCTGTTCATGGTGGCGGACAACCGGTTTACCTTCATGCACGCCGAGGGGGGATTTCCCCCGATGCTGTTCGACCGCGACAACGATCCGGATGAATTGCACGACGTCGGCCGCGATCCGGCCTATGAGGACACGGTTGCCCTGATGTACGGGCGTCTGGCCAAATGGGCGCGCCGCATGGCGCAGCGCACCACGGTTTCGGATGAACAGATCGAGGCCCGCTCCGGCGGTTCCGAAGATGTCGGGATTTTTATCGGCGTATTCGACGAATCCGAGGTCGCACCGGAATACCGCGCCAAAATCTCCGGCAGGGCGAAACCGTGCCCCTGATCCGTATTTTGTCAAAGTTTCACGTCAGGCACCTTGTTGCGCCGCGCCCTGTAACCTATCTGTTGCCAAGCCCCGTTTTCCTGTGTGGGCATCTTGCAAACCGCCAAGGCCCGCTTTAGGGTCCGCGCAACGTTTTCGCGGCCCCGCGCCGCCCAATTATCGAGAGGGTTCACCATGTTCTTCGCATCACCGGCATATGCACAGGCCGCAGGAGGGGGCGATCTGGTCTCCAGCCTCGGAGGGTTCGTGCCGATCCTGCTGATTTTTGCCATCATGTATGTGCTGATGATCCGGCCGCAGCAGAAAAAGATCAAGGAACACCGCCAGATGGTTGAAGCCCTGCGCCGTGGCGACCAGGTGGTCACACAGGGCGGGATCGTCGGCAAGGTGACCAAGGTCATGGATAACGGCGAACTCGAGGTCGAAATAGCCAAAGACGTGAAAATCCGCGTGATCCAGAGCACAATTGCCCAGGTTCTCAACAAAACCGAGCCGGGCGCATAGATTTCAGGGCTGCCCTACGGGGCGGCCTTTTTTCAGGGAAACCATACGAATGTTGCAGTTTTCGCTTTGGAAAAAAGGGCTGATCTGGCTGCTGTGCCTGATCGCCATTGTTTTCACCACCCCGAACCTGTTCTACACCCGCGTCGAGAAACACAACGATGCCGCGGCACTGGTCGAAAAGGGGGCGGTGCTGACGCCCGAGCAGGAGGCCGATCTGGCCGCATGGCCCGACTATCTGCCCAATGCGCTTGTGAACCTCGGGCTGGATTTGCGCGGCGGCGCGCATGTGCTGGTCGAGGTGGCGGTCGAGGATGTCTATGCCGACCGCGTTGATTCCATGTGGCCGGCGGTGCGCGATGTGCTGCGCGAGAACAAGGAATTCGTCGGCACCATCCGGCGGCAGGAGTCGCCCCCGGGTGAACTCTGGGTGAAAATCGGCAAGCCCGAAGGTATGCAACTGGCCCTGCAGGAGCTGGAAAACCTCACCCGTCCGGTGGTCACGTTGACCGGCGCCGGTTCGCGCGACTTCGAGGTAACCAACAACGGCGACATCATCATCTTCAGGCTCTCGGAAGCCGAGAAACTCGCTACCGACGACCGCACCATGCAGCAATCGCTTGAAATCGTCCGCCGCCGTGTGGACGAGGCCGGCACCCGCGAGCCGACTATCCAGCGACAGGGCGCCGACCGTATTCTGGTGCAGGTGCCCGGCATCGGTTCCGCCGAGGAGCTGCTGCAACTGATCGGGCGCACCGCCAAGCTGACCTTCCAGCCGGTGGTGCAGCGCACCTCGGACCCCGAGGCAAATCCGGGCATCGGCAAAGTGGTTCTGCCCGATGCCGAACTGGAAGGGGTCTACTACATTCTGGAAAAAACGCCGGTGGTGACCGGCGACCAGCTGGTGGACGCACAGCCGACATTCGACCAGAACGGCCGGCCGGCGGTGAACTTCCGCTTCAATCCGGCCGGCGGGCGCAAGTTCGGCGACTATACCGCCGACAATATCGGCAAACCCTTTGCCATCGTGCTGGATGACGAAGTTATCTCGGCCCCGACGATCCAGAGCTACATCCCCGGCGGCGCCGGTATTATTACCGGCAATTTCACCATCGAGGAAAGCACGCGGCTGGCCATTCTGCTCAGGGCAGGGGCCTTGCCGGCGGAAATCACCGTGCTGGAACAACGCACCATCGGGCCGGAGCTGGGACAGGATTCCATCGACGCGGGCAAGATCGCCACGGTCGTTGCTTTCGCCGCGGTGCTGATATTCATGCTGCTGTCCTATGGTCTGTTCGGCCTGTTCGCCGATATCGCCCTGATCCTGAACGTCGCGATGATCTTCGCGCTGCTCTCGATCATCGGAGCGACGCTGACCTTGCCCGGTATCGCCGGTATCGTGCTGACGATCGGGATGGCGGTGGATGCCAACGTGCTGATTTTCGAGCGTATCCGCGAGGAGCTGAAAAACGGACGCGGACCGGTGCGCGCCATCGAGACCGGCTATCAGAAGGCGCTCTCAGCGATTATCGACGCCAATGTCACCACGCTGATTGCCGCGGTGATCCTGTTTGCCATCGGCTCCGGTCCCGTGCGCGGTTTTGCGGTGACGCTGGGCCTCGGGATTGTCACCTCGGTCTTTACCGCAATCTGGGTTACGCGGCTGATGGTCTCCATGTGGATGGCCCGCCGCAAACCCAAAACCCTCGAAGTGTAAGGAGCGGATCATGCGTTTGAAAATGGTTCCAGAGAATACCAAGCTCGATTTCTTCGGCGTCTCGAAGCTCTCGGTCGGGCTGTCCAGCGCGTTGATCATCGCTTCCATCGTGGCGTTTTTCACCATGGGGCTGAACTTCGGTATCGACTTCCGCGGCGGCTCGATGATCATGGTGGAAACACCGGAGGCCGTGCCGGTCGGCGAATACCGCCAGATCCTCGGGGATCTGGACATCGGCGATGTTTCGGTGACCGAGATTTCCGATCCGGCGGCGGCGCTGAAAGGCGAGGTGAAAAACATCGTGCTGGTGCGGATCGAGCAGATGGACGACGATCCCGCCATCCAGAACGATGTGATTATCCGGGTCAAGGATACGCTGCGCACGGCCTTCCCGGGCGTGGTTTTCCTGCAGACCGACAGCGTGGGCGCCAAGGTTTCGGGCGAGCTGGTGCAGGCCGGTATTCTGGCCGTGGTGCTGGCCGTGGCTGCGGTGCTGTTCTATATCTGGCTGCGGTTCGAGTGGCAGTTCTCGGTCGGGGCGGTGGCGGCGCTGGTGCATGACATCATCCTGACCATCGGGGTATTCGCGGTGACACAGATCGAGTTCAACCTGACCATTATCGCGGCCATCCTGACCATTGTCGGCTATTCGCTCAACGATACGGTGGTGGTGTTCGACCGCGTGCGCGAGAACCTGCGCCGCTACAAACAGAAGGACCTGAAGGAGGTTCTGAACCTGTCGATCAACGAGACCCTGTCGCGCACGGTCATGACCTCGGTCACCACGCTGATCGCGCTGCTGGCGCTGTATTTCCTCGGCGGCGACGTGATCCGCGGATTTACCTTCGCCATGATCTGGGGGATCGTCGTGGGGACCTACTCCTCGGTCTTTGTGGCCTCGGTCATTCTGCTGCGTCTCGGCGTCAAGCGGGACTGGGACAAGACCGACAACGGCGCGGCGGGCACGCAGTTCGCCAATATCGATGCCTGAGTGCAATTGCGTCACCATGGCGGAAATCGCCTTTGACGGGGCCGTGCCGGTGGACGGCTACGGCCCCGGGT
Source organism: Paracoccaceae bacterium (assembly GCA_026982255.1). Lineage (GTDB taxonomy): Bacteria > Pseudomonadota > Alphaproteobacteria > Rhodobacterales > Rhodobacteraceae > NORP23. The sequence goes on from JALSHL010000269.1 coordinate 5,457, forward strand.
TTTTCCGTATTGCCGGGCAGAAATACGAGGGCGCGATGATGCTGACCCCGTCGGAGGCCTCCGGCTGGCAGGGCTATGACGACCTTGCGGCCCTGCTGGCGCGGCGCGGCGAATTCGATGTCGTTCTGGTCGGCACCGGCGACACCGTCGCCTATCCGCCGCAAGCCTTCCGCGACAGGCTGGAGCAGGCCGGACTGGGCGTCGAGTTCATGCAGACACCCGCCGCCTGCCGCACCTACAACCTGCTGCTGGCCGAAGGCCGTCGCGTGGCGGCGCTGATGTTTCCGGTAAGCTGAGATGCAACAGAAACTCTGCCAGTATTGCAACACCCCTGCCGACCTTCTGGCCACGAAGTGCGAATCCTGCGGCTCGGCCCTGCCGGTATCCATCCCGCGCCCCGTGGCCCGCGCGATCACCGCGCAGGGGCGCTGGTCGTTTTTCAAAACCGGCTATATCACCGCGGCGACCAGCGCGGCCTTCGGCCTCATCTACGGGTTTTCCGGCGGGCAGGGGATGGACCTGAAAGGACCCGTTGCCGGTATTGTGCTGTTCTGGCTGATGTCGATCCTGCCGGCGATGCTGCTGTTTTCCGCATGGAAAAACCGTCGGGACAGCATGGGCCGATTTCTGGGCCTGCTGGCAATCACACCGGCGGTATGGGTGTCGAATGTGCTAGTGCTGTTCATGCTCGCCACGCTCGTCAACCCGCCGCAGAAGCCGCCGCTCCCGATAGAAGGTATAGATACCGGTGCCGACAACAATCAGGCTGCCGATAACGGTGTAGCGGTCGGGGATGTCTCCGAAAACCAGTAGGCCCAGCAGCAAGGCCCAGATCAGGGCGCTGTAACGGAAGGGCGAGACGAAGGCGATCTCGCCGTGGCGCATGGCTGTCACCGCCGCGATATAACCGACCAGAATGAACCCCGCCGCCGCCGACAGATACACCACCGTATCCAGCGGCACCGCGCGCCATTCCTGCGTGGTTGCGGCAACCCCCGCCAGAACCATGACCGCGGCCGAGGTGAACAGCGCCACGAACATCGACGGTGTTTCCGGCGCCAGTTTATACGACAACAGATCGCGCAGGGTCACAAACCCCACCGCCGCCACGGCCCAGAGCGCATAGACATTGAAACCCTCCGTGCCCGGACGCACGATCACCAGCATACCGGCAAAGCCGATGGCGATCGCCAGATAGCGTTTCCACCCGACCCTGTGCCCCAGAAACACCGAGGCCGCCAGCGTCACCGCCAGCGGCAGCGATTGCAGGATCGCCGTGGCGTTGGCCAGTGGCATGTTGAAAAGCGCGGTCAGGAAACAGAAGGTGGCCCCGACCTCGGCAAAGGTGCGCAGGGCGATAATTTTCAGGTCGCGCCGGTCCGGACGGAACCGCAACGCCCCCTGATGCCACGCCAGCGCCCCCAGCAGCAATGTGGCGACGATGCCGCGCAGAAACACCGCCTGGAACAGCTCCAGATCGCGCGAGACCAGCTTGATCATCGTATCGTTCAGGGTAAATCCGGCCATCGAGGCCATCATGAACAGCGCGCCGCGCATGTTTTCGCGAGAGTGGGGCATCGGGTTTCCAATCAAAGGGATAATCCGCCCATATCATTGCCATTTCGTCGCTGGAAGCCCCTTTGCCCTTTCTTCTGGCGAATTTCGGACTATATTCGCCGCAAGCGACAGGAACGTCGCGTTATCCACAAACCAGAAGGGGTTTTACCATGGCTTTCGAACTTCCCGATCTTCCCTATGCCCACGACGCGCTGGCCGCCGGCGGCATGTCCGAAGAGACGATGAAATACCACCACGACCTGCATCACGCCGCCTATGTCACCAACGGCAACAACCTGATCAAGGGCACCGAGTGGGAGGACAAATCCCTCGAGGATATCATCCGCGGCACCTACGAGGCCGGCGCCGTGGCGCAGAACGGTATCTTCAACAATGCCTCGCAGCACTGGAACCACATGCAGTTCTGGGAAATGATGGGCCCGAAAGGCCGTGCCATGCCTTCCGAGCTGGAAGCGCGCATTGTCGATGCTTTCGGTTCCGTGGACGAATTCAAGGCGCAGTTCAGCGCCGCCGGTGCGGGCCAGTTCGGTTCCGGCTGGGCCTGGCTGGTGGTCGATACCGACGGCACGCTGAAGGTCACCAAGACCGAGAACGGCGTCAACCCGCTGTGCTTCAACCAGACCGCGCTGCTTGGCTGCGATGTGTGGGAACATTCCTACTACATCGATTTCCGCAACGCGCGCCCGAAATACCTGTCGAACTTCCTCGACAATCTGGTGAACTGGGAAAACGTTGCGGAACGGCTCTCGAACGCCTGATTTCCGCATGGACTTTGACGGAATGCCCTGCCACTCTGGCGGGGCATTTTGCATTTGAAGGCACCCCGTGAAAGATACAACCAAAGGCGTTCTGGCGATTGTTGCGGCCAGCTCCATCTGGGGCTTGTCGGGGATGTATTACAAGTTGATCGCCCATGTGCCGCCACTGGAGGTATTGAGTCACCGCACCCTGTGGTCGCTGGCGTTTTTCGCCATTGTTCTGCTGATGCAGGGACGATTGCGCAGCGTGGCGGGCTTTCTGCGCGACCGGCGCACGCTGGGGCTGCTGGTGGCCTCGGCGGTGATGATTTCGATCAACTGGTTCGGGTTTATCTTCTCCATCCAGCAGGGCTGGGCGATGGAGGCGAGCTTCGGTTATTATATCTTCCCGATGGTCTCGGTCGCTTTCGGGTTTTTCTTTTTCGTCGAACGGCTGGGCCGCGCGCAATGGCTGGCCGTCGGGATCGCCGGTTTTGCCGTGGCGATGCTGGGCTTCGGGCTGGGCAAGCCGCCGTGGATCGCGCTGATGCTGGCCTCGACCTTCGGGCTATACGGGTTGTTGAAGAAAAAGCTGGCGGTGGGGGCGGTGGCCTCGGTGTTTATCGAGGTGTTGTTGCTGTCGCCGCTGGCCGTCCTCTGGTTGCTGTTCGGGGTGGAGCAGGGGGCCTTTGGCGCCAGCGCCTCCAACGCCGCGCTGCTGGCGTTTTCCGGCATCATGACCGGCCTGCCGCTGATGCTGTTTTCCTATGCGGCGCGGCGGGTTTCCATGGCGACGGTGGGGCTGGTGCAATACCTGAACCCGACCCTGCAGTTTCTGGTCGCCACCTTCGTATTCGGCGAGGTGTTCACCCGCTGGCACGCGGTCGCCTTCCCGATGATCTGGGTCGGGCTGGCGATCTATTCCTGGAACAGCTGGCGTCAGGAAAGATCGGCGCGCAGGCGCGACAGAAGTTCCGGCACATCCGCCACCACCTGAAACAGGGCGCGGAAGCTTTCGTCGGCGAAACCCTCGGCTATGATGTGGTCGAGCAGGGCCAGCAGCGGGTCCCAGTAGTTTGCGGTATTGAGCAGATAGACCGGCTTGTCATGCAGGCCAAGCTGGCGCCATGTCAGCACCTCGAACAGCTCGTCCAGCGAACCGGCGCCGCCGGGCAGGGTGACGATGGCGTCGGCGTTCATGAACATCACCTTTTTGCGCTCGTGCATGTTTCCGGTGACGATGAAAGAGGACAGGTCGCGCTTGCCGACCTCGTGTTCCAGCAGATGCACGGGGATGACGCCGAAGGTCTCGCCGCCCGCGGCCTGCGTGGCATTGGCGACCTCGCCCATCAGGCCGACATCGCCGGCACCGTAGACAAGGCGCAGGCCGTTGTCGGCCAGCGCAACGCCAAGCTCGGCCGCAGCCATGCGATAGGCCGGCGCGGCACCGAAGCGGGAGCCGCAGAAAACACAGACAGAGCGGGAGGACGAAAGGCGCATTTTGCGGATTCCTTCTGGATTTTGGCACTATTTGCAGGGTTTTCCGTCCAAATACTGCCGGACGGGTTTGCCACACCTAAAACGGTAGTGTAACCATTGCCGCAACGCTGGCAATTCGGCAAGACGGGAAAAGTTACATGAACAGCACAATCGGACGGTATATTCTGGCTCTGGTCATCGGGGGCGGTGTTTTCGGGGGGCTGACATATGTGAACCGCGACACCGGAAACAATGTGACCCTGCCCGCCGTGCCGCAAGTGCCGACGGTTCCGGCAACGCAGGACGATGCGCCGGACACCGATGCTGCCGCCATGGTTGCGAACGAGGAGGCGGATGTAGCCGCCGGAACGGCCGAAGAGGAAACAGCCGGTGCCGTTGCCCCGGAAACACCTGCCGAAACACCCGTAGCGGAGGAGGCGGAGCAACCCGCCGGAATGCCGGAACAGGCGGCATCCGACACCGGCGGGGAAGCTGCGAACACGGACAGCGGCGCAGACGAGGCCACGGAAGCGGAAACACCGGTCGGGGACAGCACAGCGGAAACGCCGCCCGCCGCGGAGAGTCCGGCCACCGGGACCGGAACGCCGCCCGCGACCGATACCGGCACCGGTGCCGCCGGCCCTGCCGCGGCTGTAGCGCCCGGGACCACCCCTGCGGAAACAGAGAATGCGGAAGCGGAGCAGGAAACGCCCGTGACCGAGGCGCCTGTAGAGGCGGAGGCAGAGCCGGCCGAAGCGCAGCCGGACGAAGAGAAAGAGACAGCACCGGTCACGGCGACGGAAGACGCAGCCGGATCGCAAACCGCAACGGTTGCGGAAATCATAAACGGCGGCGACGTTGCCGCCACGGTCGAAGCGGAAAAGCCCACCTTCGACGTGGTGCGGGTAGACA
>JALSHL010000270.1 GCA_026982255.1 Paracoccaceae bacterium
GGCGCACGAAAGGCGGGCTGAACAGCAAGCTGAACCTGGTCTGCGATGGTGCCGGCCGGCCGGTTCGCATCACCGTTGCCGGCGGGAACGAGGCCGATATTTCCCATGCCAGACAATGCCTTGAACCGGTTGTCCGGAAAGGGGCAACCGTCATCGCGGATCGTGGATATGACGCGGACCACCTGCGTGACTGGTTGCGAAAATGCAAAGCCATAGCCTGCATTCCGCCGCGCAAAAACCGCAAGAAACAGTACCGCTATTCAAAAACGCTCTACAAAAACCGCAATCTGGTCGAGCGTTGCTTCAACCGTCTCAAAGACTGGCGCTCGTTGTCGTTGCGAACCTTCCGATGCCCCGAAACCTTCCTCGCAGCCGCTCACCTCGCCGCAATCGTCATTTGGTATTTATGAGTCTACGCCCTAGGGCGTAGACCTAGGAACAGGCATCCAAAAACGAAACAGCACCGAAACCCCGGTCCAGATGGATAACATTTACCCGTCTCCCCGGTGCCAGACGGCCGAAGTGTTCGTCCTGACCGATCAGGGATGCCGGCACGGCCGTTGCCATTGCCAGCGCCTCCCTAACGGGCACATCGAGTTCCCGCACCAGTCTGCGCACAGCGGCGCACATGGCCGTATATATGAATGCCGAGGATCACAAGGTCGCCCGCGCTGTGGAACGTGTGTTGCCCGAGGTCGGCGCGGCCATCGATGCGGCCGCATCGGCGCTTCGTACCGGTGGCCGGATTATTTATATCGGGGCAGGCACAAGCGGCCGCCTCGGCGTGCTGGATGCAGCGGAGATTCCGCCCACGTTTTCCGCTCCGCCCGAAATGGTCATCGGCCTGATTGCCGGCGGCAAAGCCGCCATGTTCAACGCGCAGGAAGGCGTCGAGGACGACCCCGCACGCGGCGCCGCCGATCTGGCCTCGATAAATGTGGATTCCCGCGATTTTGTTGTCGGGCTGGCCGCATCGGGGCGGACTCCCTATGTGCTCGGGGCTATCCGCAAGGCGCAAGCTGCCGGTGCCGGAACAGCCGGAATTTCATGCAACGCGCACAGTCCTCTCGCACGGCTTTGCGATATTGCCATCACGCCGATTGTCGGCCCCGAAATCCTGTCCGGCTCTACCCGCCTCAAGTCCGGCACGGCACAAAAGCAGATCCTGAACATGATCTCTACCGGTGCGATGGTCAGAATCGGCAAATGCTACGGCAACCGGATGGTGGACCTGAACGCCAGTAACGAAAAGCTGAAAGCACGCGCTATCAACTTCGTCGAGGAACTGACACCATGCAGCAAAGACGTCGCCCTGAAAGTTCTTGAAGCCACGGACTGGGACATAAAAGCCGCCATTCTGGTCGGAAAAACCGGGATGGATGCCGTGGATGCCGCCGCTGGCATAGACGCATCGGGCGGCCACCTGCGCAAAGCCATAGCAGCCGGAAAAACGCCGGATCGGTAGGGCGTAGACCATCCATATTCCATATTTTGTCATTCGGGGTTCTACATTGACAATCGGCCCTGAAAGCTGTCCTCATTCCTTGCAGGATTGCCTCGGCAAAATGTATGAAAGCCGGCTACCGGTTTTCCGGACAACCACGTGTGAATGATATGCCCGCCAGTCAAAACAAATCCAGAGACCCCCTGTTGCAACCGCTGACCATTCGCGGGCTGACCCTGAAGAACCGGGTGATGAACACCTCGCATGCCTCGGCGATGGATGACGACAATATGCCCGGCCTGCGCTACCAGCGCTATCACGAGGAAAAGGCCAAGGGCGGGTTGTCGCTGACGATGTTTGGCGGGTCTTCCAATGTCTCGCCGGATTCACCGTCGGTTTTTCGCCAGCTCGATGTGGGAACCGATGCGATCATTCCGCGTTTTCAGGAATTCTCGGACCGTATCCACCGGCATGGCGCGGCGCTCATGTGCCAGATTACCCATCTGGGGCGGCGTGGCGATGCGCAGGCCGGAGAGTGGCTGCCGACGATTGCGCCCTCGGCAGTGCGCGAGGATCTGCACCGGAATTTTCCGCGTGAAATGGACCGGCATGACATCGAACGTGTGGTCCGCGATTTCGGTCAGGCCGCGCGGCGCTGCAAGGAAGGCGGGCTGGACGGGCTGGAAACGCTCGCGGGCGGTCATCTGATCGGGCAGTTCCTGTCTCCGATGACCAATCTGCGCAGTGACGGTTTCGGCGGCAGCGTCGAGAACCGCACCCGCTTTGCGCTGATGGTGCATGAGGAAATACGCCGGCAGGTCGGGGACGATTTCGTCGTCGGCATGCGCCTGACGCTGGACGAGGGGCCGGGCGGAGCGCGTTTTGACGAGGTTCTGCAAATCGCCGAAATCCTCAAGCGCGAGGGGGCGGTCGATTTCTTCAACTGCATGGTCGGGCGGATGGACACCGAAATCACGCTGGTCGAGGAAAACATGCCCGGAATGAACCGCCCGCTGGCGCCGTATCTGGAAACGGTCGGGGCTTTCCGGCGCGAGACCGGCGTTCCGGTTTTCCATGCCGCGCGGGTAACGGATGTTGCCAACGCGCGCCATGCGATTCGCGAAGGCGTGCTGGACATGGTTGCCATGACCCGCGCCCATATTGCCGATCCGCAGATCGTCAACAAGATCGCGCGCGGCGAAGAGGAGCGCATCCGCCCCTGCATCGGGGCCTCGCACTGCATCTACAAAAAGCCCCATTGCATCCACAACCCCGCCTCGGGCCGCGAAACGCTGCTGCCGATGGAGGTGCCGGTTAGCGAAACGCCGGGCAGGAAAGTGGTTGTGGTCGGCGGCGGCCCTGCCGGGATGGAGGCCGCGCGGGTGGCTGCGCTGCGCGGGCACAACGTGGTTCTGTTCGAGGCCGCCGCGAAGCTGGGCGGGCAGATACAGCTGGCCGCAAAGACCACCTGGCGCAAGGACCTGATCCAGATTGTCGACTGGCGCGAGAGCGAGCTGGACAGGCTGGGGGTCGATGTGCGCTGCAATGTCTATGCCGAGGCCGCCGATGTTCTGGCAGAGGCGCCGGACCATGTGTTCGTGGCCACCGGCGGCATGCCGGACACGCCGGACATAGCCGGTGCCGGACTGGTGGTAACCAGCTGGGACCTGTTGTCGGGGGATGTGCGGGCCGGACAGGAGGTTCTGGTGTGCGACCATACCGGCCGCTACGAGCCGGTCGCGGTTGCCGACTGGCTGTCAGCCGAAGGCCATCGCGTGACCCTTGCCACCATCGATGCCCAGTCCGCAACCGAAATGGGCTATACCGACCGGATCGTTTTTCACAAACGGCTTGCCATGCAGGGGGTCGAAACGCTCGCTTATCTGAAGCTCCGCTCGGTGCGCAAGGACGGCAACCGTCTGGTGGCGACACTGGCGCACGAACTGACCGGACAAACGCGGGAAATCGTGACGGATCAGGTGGTGCTGGAAACCGGCACTGCTCCGCTTGACGAGGTGTTCCTCGAACTGCAGGAAGGGGCCGCGAACAAGGGTATCACCGATGTGGTTGCAATGGCCGGCTGGTCGGCACAGCCCGACAGCGATGCGCAAGGCTACAGCCTGCACCGTATCGGGGATGCGGTGACGTCGCGCACAATCCATGCCGCTTTGCTGGAGGCCTACCGGTTGGCAGTATATTTGTGAGCGGGGCGTAGCCCCCCTTTACGCCGCCCTGCCAACTTGCGAGACTCCGGTCATGGATCGCCTACCCCGAAGCCTCTGCCGTGATTGCCTGACCCTGTTCGGGGCCGGAACGCGCTGCCCGGCGTGCCACTCGCCACGGGTGGTTTCGCATCCCGAGCTTTACGATTTGTCGATCGCGCATATGGATTGCGATGCGTTTTATGCCTCGGTCGAGAAACGGGACAACCCCGATCTGCGGGACAAGCCGCTGATTGTCGGCGGCGGCACGCGCGGGGTGGTGACGACGGCGTGCTATATCGCGCGGATCAAGGGGGTGCGCTCGGCCATGCCGATGTTTCAGGCGCGCAAGCTCTGCCCCGAGGCGGTGGTGGTCCGGCCGCGCATGGAGGTCTACGTCGAGGTCAGCCGCGCCATCCGCGCCATGATGCAGGAGATGACGCCGGAGATCGAACCGCTGTCGCTGGACGAGGCGTTTCTGGATCTGACCGGCACCACCGAGTTGCACGGCGAGCCGCCGGTGGCGCAGATGGCGCGGCTGGTAAAACGGATGGAGGCGGAACTGGGGATCAGCGGATCGGTCGGGTTGTCGCATAACAAGTTTCTGGCCAAGATTGCCTCGGACCTCGACAAACCGCGCGGGATGTCGGTGATCGGGCGAACGGAGACACAGGCGTTTTTGCACGACAAGCCGGTGGGGATTATCTGGGGCGTCGGGGCGGCGATGCGACAGACGCTGGAGCGGGACGGGATTCGCAAGGTTTCGGATTTGCTGCGCTACGACCGCAAGGAAATGTCCGCACGTTATGGCAGCATGGGCGAGCGGCTGTATTTTCTGGCCCGTGGCGAGGACCGGCGGCGGGTGTCCTCGCACGCGCCGGTCAAGAGCATTTCCAACGAGATCACCTTTTCCGTCGATACCGCCGATATCGCGGTGCTGGATGCGCGGCTCTGGCGGTTGAGCGAGAAGGTCGCGGATCGGGCCAAGGCACGGGATCTGGCCGGGCGGGTGGTGACGCTGAAGCTGAAGACCGCAAAATTCAGGGCGCTGACGCGGCGGGTGACGCTGGAGCAGCCGACGCAGCTGGCGGATACGATCTACCACACCGCGCGACCCTTGCTGGAGCGCGAGCTGCCGCAGGGGCCGTTCCGGTTGCTCGGGGTCGGGATCAGCGATCTGGTCGATGCGGCACAGGCGGATTTCGCGCATGACCTGCTGGACCCCGACGCCCCGAAACGCGCCGCCGTGGAGCGGGCCACGGACCGGATACGGGCGAAATTCGGGGCGCAGGTGATCAAAAAGGGGCGCGGGCTGCCGGGAAAGTAGCGCCCCCTATGCCGCGCTGGCGCGGGAGTCGGTTGCAAAACCGCGAGCATTCCATTCGACCATGCCGCCCTTGAGGACAACCACGCTGCTGTGGCCCGCTTCGCGCAACAGGCGCGCGGCGCTGGCGGAGCGGCGGTCGGTGCGGCAGACGGTGATGACCTCGCCGGTCAGGCTTGTCGCGACCTGTTCCAGCCGTGCCTCCAGTTCCTCCAGCGGGATGTTCAGGGCGCCGGGGATGTGGCCGTGCGGGCCGGTGAATTCGTCGGCGCCGCGCACGTCGAGGATCGTCACGGGCGGGGTGGCGGACAGGCGCGCCTGTGTCGTCGGGGCGTCGATCCATGCGGTATCGTCGCCGCGCATACGTTTGACAATCCGCGGAACGAAGGCGATGGCCGCCAGCAGGCCGAGCGCCAGCAGGCCGTAGCGGATGGCCGAGGCGTTGCCGCCCAGCGCCTCGCGCCCCGCATAGCCGAGCCATGTGTAGGCCAGCGCGCCGGGGGCCATGGTTATGAAGGATGTGACCACATAGGACACAAACGGGATGCGCGTCAGGCCGAAGGCGTAGTTGCTGAGGTTGAAGGGGAATACCGGCACGAGGCGCACGAAGGCGACGAAGCGCCAGCCCTCGTTCTCGACACCGGTGATCATGCGTTTCAGGCGGCCTCCGGTTTTTTGTGCCACCCAGTCACCGGCCAGATAACGCGCGATCAGGAAGGCGATGGAGGCACCGATGGTGGCCCCCAGAAGGTTGAGGAACGTGCCCAGCACCGGCCCGAACATCGCGCCGCCCGCGAAGGCGAACAGCGAGCCGGGGGCGAAGACCACGGTGCCGAGCGCATAGAGACCCACATAGATCACCGGTGCCCAGAGGCCGAAGCCGGACAGCCATGCGTCGAGCGCCTCGGGGTTCAGCCGGTCGCGGTTCAGGGTGACGAGGGCGATGGCCACGGCCACCAGTGCCAGCAAAGCCAAGCGCGGGAGGAGAGATTTACGCATTGTCCGTCTCCTTCTGGTCGCGCGGATCGGGGCCGCTGGCCGGGCCGCGAAACGGCTGGGTCAGCATCTTGTCGAGCCATTGTTCGCGCACGCGGCGAAATTGCTCAAAGCCAATGGTCATGTCGTCATGCCCCTTGGCAGGCTGGGCGATATAGGTGCCCAGCAGCCGATCCCACCAGGGCAGGTTGAAGCCGAAATTGCTGTCGGTTTCCTTCGGGTCGATCGAGTGATGGACACGGTGCATGTCGGGTGTCACCACAAACAGGCGCAACACGCGGTCCACCCCTTGCGGCAGGCGGATGTTGGAATGGTTGAACATGGCGGTGGCGTTCAACAGCACCTCGAAGATCAGCACGGCCACGGCGGGCGGGCCGAGGGCGGCGACCACGGCCAGTTTGATGACCATGGACAGAACGATCTCGATCGGATGGAAGCGCAGGCCGGTGGTCACGTCGATGGCCTGATCGGCATGGTGCATCCGGTGCAGGCGCCACAGCGCGGGGACGGCGTGGAACAGCACATGTTGCAGGTAGATGGCAAAATCGAGCACGACGATGGAGACGATGATCGCCAGCCATGTCGGGGCCTCGATGATGTTGAACAGGCCCCAGCCTTTGTCCTGCGCCATCAGCGCAAGGCCGACGGCAACGATCGGGAAGGTCAGGCGCACGAGGATGGTATCGACGATCACTACGCCGAGGTTGTTGGTCCAGCGGATCACGCGGGGGATTTCGATGCGCCGACGGGGGGCGGCGACCTCCCATATGGCCATGGCGATCAGGATTCCGAGGAATATCGCTAGCCGGATAGTGCCCTCGTTTGATAAAAGCAGGTCAGTCATCTTGTATGGTCCTTGTTCGGAGTAGCTCCCGATGTTACGATCAAGTAATCTATTGAATAATATAATGTGTGGGTATGCCCGATGTCAACCAGTCCGAAACTGAAGCTCTATGAGGAGTTCGCCGCCATTGCGCGGGCGCTCGGTAATGCGCATCGCATTGATATACTTGAACACCTTGGACAGGGCGAGCGCGGAGTGGATGCGCTGGCGGCCAAGGTCGGGCTTTCGACGGCCAATACCTCGCAACATTTGCAGTTGCTCAAAAGGGTCGGTCTGGTCGAATCGCGGCGCGACGGGAAGTATATTCTCTATCGGTTGAAGGGGGACAATGTGCTGACGCTGCTCGGCGCGCTGTTCGAGGTGGGCGAAAACAACCTTGCCGAAGTGGACAAGGTGTTGCGCGGCTATTTCCACAAACGCGACGACATGGAAGCGGTCAGCCATGCGGAGTTGCTGAAGCGCAGCCGCGACGGACTGGTGACGGTGCTGGATGTGCGCCCGAAAGACGAATTCGAAATGGACCACCTGCCGGGGGCGGTGAATATTCCGCTGGAGGAACTGGAAAGCCGCCTGTCCGAGGTCAATCCGGCGCAGGAGGTGATCGCCTATTGCCGTGGCCCCTATTGCGTGCTGTCGTTCGAGGCGGTTGCCGCCCTGCGTAAACGCGGCATCAAGGCAAGACGGATGGAGGACGGGTTGCCGGAGTGGCGGGCGGCCGGATTGCCGCTGGAACGGTCCTGAAACGCGGGCACGACGGCTTTGGTGGAAAATGTTGCGGTGCGGTATTGACTTTTGTGCGATGCAACAATATCTGGGAATCAAGCGATGTTCTTCATCGTGTATCCCGTTTGCGGGATACGTCCTCCCTGAACTTGAGCCGCCGTTTGTGCGGCTCTTTTTTTGTCTATTCGGCCGCGATACTGCCGCTGGCGGAGCCAAGAGCGGCAATCTGGCGGGTGATCCCGGCCAGAGTATCGCAAATGGCATCGAAGTCATCGCGCGGCTGGATGGCATATTCGTCCATATAGACGGAGCGGTTGATTTCCACCTGCACCGCGTGACGGTTGCGGGTCGGATGGCCGTAGTGCTGCGTGATGTAACCGCCGGCGAAGGGTTTGTTGCGGGCAACGCGGAAACCGGCGTCATTGAAAATGCCGATAACGGCCTCGGTAATCCAGGCGCTGGCGGAGGTGCCGAAACGGTCGCCGATAACGACATCCGGAAAAGGGGTGTTTTCGCGTTCGAGGTGGGAGATCGCCTCGTTCGGCATGGAGTGGCAATCGACGAGGATGGCAATACCGAACCGCGCGTGCTGTTCCGACAACAGCGCCGCAAGACGGGCGTGATAGGGGCGGTAGGCGAGGTTGAGACGGCGGTTGGCCTCTTGCAGGCTCATCTTGCCGCTGCGGATGGCGCGATGGCCGCCGACGACGCGGGGGATAACCCCGAGACCGGCGGCAATACGCGGGTTGATGCCGTGGTAGCGCACACCGCGCACAAGGGCGGGGTCGAGTTCCGTATCCGCACGGTTCAGATCCACATAGGCACGCGGGAAACGGGCGGCGAGCAGAGGGGCACCGAAATCGGGGGCGCGGGCGAACAGGCGGTCGACGAAGGCGTCTTCGGAACTGCGGATGGCCTGCGAATCAAGGCGGGTCATGGCCAGCAGGTCCTCGGGGTATTCGTTGCCGCTGTGGGGCGAGCTGAACACCACGCAGGAGCGCGGATCCCCGGGCAGATGCAATGTATAGGCCGGTTGCGACATAAAATTCCTCGATCGGGCTTCGTTGTCAGCATAGACCGGATAAGTTCTTTGCAAAAGCCCTTGAACCCTGCGGCGACTCCTTTTATAGACACCCCACGCGAGCGGTGCTTTGGCAGCGCTTGTTTGCTTTTCGGGCGTATAGCTCAGCGGGAGAGCACTTCGTTGACATCGAAGGGGTCACTGGTTCAATCCCAGTTACGCCCACCATTCCCCCCGCAGGAATGGAACCGGAATTAACAGGCGCAACACCCGCGCCGCTGATAGGAGAGAGACTATGAAAGTCAAGAACTCGCTTCGCTCCCTGAAGGCGCGTCATCGCGATTGCCGTGTTGTTCGCCGCAAAGGCCGTGTTTATGTGATCAACAAAACACAGCCCCGCTTCAAGGCGCGTCAGGGCTGATTGCCCCGACATTGTGAATTCGGAAAGGCCGCGTTTTTACGCGGCTTTTTCTTTGGCTACCCCATAAGCAGCGCCCGCACCGTTGCCGGATCGACATAGCCGGTCTGGTTCAGCCCCTTGCTGCCCTGATAGGCGCGGATGGCGTTGCGGGTGGTGGCGGTGAAATTACCGTCGACTATACCCGGATTGAACCCCAGTCCCTTGAGCCGGCTTTCGATCAGCAGACGGGTGGCGGGATTGAGGCCGAGGCGGGCCTCGGTCGCGCGGGCGGTGTCCAGCGGATCGGGTTCGGCCGGTGTCGGATCGAGGGCCTCTACCCGCGCACGGGCGATATCGGCATAGAGACCGTCGGGGAAATCGGCCAGATAGGCGCGGTAGCTGTCGGCGGTATTCGCGCCCACGGCGGCAGTCCATGCTTCGGTATCGGCGGCCTCGCGCTCGGCCGCGACGATTTCGGCAAGGGCGGCTTTGGCCTCGGCGGAATGCAGACCGTCAGGGTAGCGGTCGAGGTAAAGCTCCAGATCGGACTTGCGGCCCGACAGGCCGGTGGCGTTCCAGTAGAAATTGTCGTCCCGTGCAAGTGCTGCGCGGCGGGCATCGGCCTGCGCGGCGAGGTTGGCGATCTGGTCGGCGTCGAGATAGCCTGTGTGTTCCAGTCCCTGATCCTCTTGCCAGTTGGAAATGGCACCGCGTGATCCGCGACCGAAAAGGCCGTCGATTCCGCGGGTATCGTAGCCCAGAACCGTCAGGTCGCGCTGGATATCCTTGCGCGCCGCACGGGTCAGGCGCAGGGCCTTCTCGATGTCTTCGGGGGTCGGTTCCAGCGGGGTGGCGAGGGCCTCTAACCGGGCGCGGGCAGTGGTGGCGAAGATGCCATCGGGGAAGCGGCGCAGGTATTCTTCGAGGTCCGCCGCCTTGCCGCTTTTGTCCGCTACAGCCCAGAGGGTTTGCTCGGCCAGAAGGTCGATCCAGTTGGCGGGAGTTTCGGCCGCTGCCGCTGCGGGCGGTGCGGGAACAAGCGCCACGTCGGGAGAAACGAACCCTTCGACCTGAAGGGCGGGGTCGGCGGAGGCGAGGGCCTCGGACAGGGGTTTGG
>JALSHL010000271.1 GCA_026982255.1 Paracoccaceae bacterium
GGGATTTCAGCGAGTCGCATCTGCACAAGCTGACCTTCCTGCAGCGGGCGCGCAGTCTGGGCTTCACCATCGAGGATTGCCGCATATTACTGTCGCTCTACGAGGATACGGACCGGGCCAGTGCCGACGTGAAGGCGATGGCGCAGGAGCATCTGGACAAGATTTCCGGCAAGATTACCGAACTGGAAGCCATGAGGGCAACCTTGTCGGAACTGGTCAACAAGTGTCACGGCGACGACCGGCCCGATTGCCCGATCCTTGACGGACTGTCCGGCGGGGGAAGCGGGAAAGCACGCCGGCAATGAGCCGGAAAGCTGTTGTGATCGGAGTCGCGGTATTGTCGGCCGCGATTGCCGGTCGGGCCTATTGGCCGGAGCCGGCCGGTCGGGATAACGGTGTGGCAAAGTCTCTGGTCGTGCCGGTGTTTTCGGAACCGGCGCGGGCGGGGGAAACCTCGTTTAACGAATACTGCGCGGTTTGCCATGGAGCCGGTGCGACAGGAACGGAGAACGGCCCGTCGCTCATTGACGCGATATACCGGCCCGGACTACACAGCGATATGGCTTTCATGCTGGCGGCAAAGACCGGTGTGCGGGCGCACCACTGGGGGTATGGCAGCATGCCGCCGGTGGAAGGTTTCCCGATCGGGGAAATAGACGGAATTGTACGGTATATCCGGGAACTGCAGGAAGCGAACGGCATCAAATGAACGAACGGAATGTAAGCGATCGCAGTGTAATGATAAACCTCGCCATTGTTGTGGGGCTGCTGGCGGCTGTGGTGATCGGGGTGCTGGTTTTCGTTGCGCCGAAATTCGAGGGCGAAGGCTATGCCGTTGCACGGGGGCAGGCGATTTACAATGCCAACTGTGCCTCCTGCCATGGGGCCGACCTGCAAGGGGCGGAGAACTGGCAGGTGCAGGGCGAGGACGGGAGCTATCCGGCACCGCCGCACAACGGGGATGGCCATACCTTTCATCATCCCGACTCCATGTTGATCGATTATATCAAACGGGGCGGGGCGGTGGTGCTGGCCGAGATGGGAGTCGACAGCGTGAAAAGCGGGATGCCGGCCTTCGGGGATGTGCTGGACGATGGCGAGATCGCGAATGTGCTGGACTATATCAAGTCCACATGGCCCGAGGAAGCGCGGGCCAATCAGGCCCGGCTGACTGCAGCGGACGAGGCGGCTGGCGGTTCCTGATCCGGCGCTCTTCCGGAAACAGGCCGCGTTATTACGGAAATGTCATTGGAGCCGTTGGAGTATTGGCGGTATCCTGCCGATTGTCGCCCGCCGGAAAAAACCGGTGCAACGGGGCGCAATTCGGGACAGAGGAGCAGGACATGCTGAACAGACGCCATTTTCTGGCAACCGGAATAGCGGCCGGTTCGTTCGGGCTTTCGAAGGCTCGTGCGGATCAGAGGGGGGAGCCGTATGTGCTGCCCGAAGAATTCATGCCGCGCGAGGTGAGATTGCGGGACCAGTTCCCCGTCGGGGAGATCCATGTGGATCCGAATACATTCGCGCTTTACTGGACGCTGCCGGACAAAAAGGCCATCCGTTACACGGTCGGAATCGGGCGCGGCAACCTGTATCATCCGGGTACTTTTTATGTCGGGGCCAAGCGGGAATGGCCGCGGTGGATGCCCACGGCGGACATGTTCAAGCGCAACCCTGATGGCTACAAGAATTTTGCTCCCGGTATGCCGTATGAGAACGGGATGCCCGGCGGAATCGACAATCCGCTCGGGGCGCGGGCGTTGTATCTGTTCAACGAGACGACGAAGCGCGATACCTATCTGCGTATTCACGGCACCAATGATCCGAAGACCATCGGAGTGGCCGTTTCCAACGGTTGTGCCCGTCTGGTCAATGACCAGGTGAAGGAACTGTATGAACGGGTGCCGGTCGGCACACGCGTCGTGCTGCATGTGAAAGAGGGCGCGCCGCCGCCGCATTCCTCGCTGTAGGGCCTGTTACAGCCAGCGGCGGGTCTGGCGGCGGTATTCTTCGAATGCGGGGCCGAACTCCTGCGCGATGCGGGCCTCCTCGCCGTCGATAAAGCGTTTGCGGATAACCCGCATGAACAGGGGCACGAGAACGAGGGAGAGGACCGAGCCCTGCGTCAGGACAAATCCCAGCAGGATCATCGCGTCGGCGACATAAATCGGGTTGCGCGAGAACCGGTAGGGACCTTCCTTGAGGATGGTTTTCGGGGTGCGTTTCGGAATGACCGAGGTTTTGTGGCGCCGGAACATCAGGAAGGCCCAGAGCATCAGAAAGATACCGGCAAATATCCATGCGCGCCCCATCCAGATGGCTATGGCGGAACTGTAGTCCAGCGGGTTCCAGATATTGCTTTGCATCCAGACAGCGAGCAGAAACCACAGCAGCCAGACAGGCGGCATATCGATAAAATCGTCCCATATCCGCCGCATTTATCTGCTTCCGATTTCGAATGTCATGGAAGCCCACAGGCTGTGCCAGACCGCGCCGGTTCGCTCGATATCGGCAGGCGACGGAATAATCATGTGAACCGCGTTGAGAAGGTATTGCCCGGATTGGTCGACGGGGATGGTCGCGATGCCGTTTTCGTCGGTCGTGGTGTGGCTTATGGCGGCTTCGGCGTCATGCGAATCCTTCCGGAAAATCGTGACACGGATGTCGGGCAGGGGTTCTCCCTGCCAGATCAGGCGCACGGGGAGACCGTCCGGCAGGTCGTCGGTATAGGGATTGGCAAGGGCGACAAGCTCGATCGGCATTCCGGTCGGCGCGTCCTGTCCCGCGCCGTCCCCGACCGCCACCAGCGTTTTGGCAAAGCGGGTGTAGGCTTCGGAAAAACCGACATCGGGCAATCCGCGTTCCTTGTGCCGTTCCAGAACCCAGTCCAGCCCTTTCTTGTGCAGGAAGGTCGTGAACAGGTCCGGCTCGCGGTATGTAAGCAGCATGGAGGTGGAGAAATGGTTGATGACCTGCAACCCTTCGTTTTCGGGAACCATCTGGACAGAGGGGCGATCACCGATGCGCCCCTTGATTTTGTGCTTCCCTGTTGAATCCGTCAGGCTGTAGTCAAAGAACGTGTCGGGGTTGTAGCTGTATTCGTTGCCGTGGAATTCCTGTCCGATGCGGATCTCGATTTGCAGCTCCTGTCCGGGGGCGAGGGTGTAGTCCAGCGGTTCCAGCCAGAATTCGTGCGCAGGTGCGGAGGTTGCGACAATACCGGCGAATGCTGCCAAGGCTAGGGTTCTCAGAGACATTGGTTCTTCCATTTCGAAATTTGTTTTGTATGCTTCGGCGCTTGAAGCAATCGAGTCAAGGAAGAATCCCGTGAGAAAACTAGCTGGTCTGTTGTTACTGGTCCTGATAGTGCCGGTCGCCTCGCTGGCGCACGAACTGCGTCCGGCCATCGCCGACATCCGTTTCGGGGAAGGCACGGTCGAGATGGAAATCCGTATTACCGCGGAGGCGCTGATTGCCGGGATCGATCCTGCGCTGAACGACACGCGGGAGTCGGAGAATGCCGCGCGCTACGATGCGTTGCGGGCCATGCCTCCGGCAGAATTGCAACAGGAATTCCGGCTGTTCGAGCCGCGGTTTCGTGACGGGCTGAAGCTGTTTGTCGATGGCGAACGGCTGGAGGTCTCGGAAATTGCGTTGCAGGTGCCGGAAGTGGGCGATCTGGCGCTGGTGCGTGACAGTATGGTTGCTTTGCGGGCGGATATTCCTGCGGGTGCCCGGGAAATGACCTTCGGCTGGACCGAGGAATTCGGGCCGGTGATTATTCGCGTTACGACGCCCGAAGGCGAGGACGGATATTCAGCATACCTCAAAAATGGCGCGGAGAGCGATCCGTTTTCGGTCGAGGGGGTTACGCCACAGTCGGCATGGTCGGTCTTTGTGGACTATATAGGTATCGGGTATGTGCATATCCTGCCGCTCGGGATTGACCATATCCTGTTTGTGGTCGGGCTGTTTCTGCTCTCGGCGCATTTGAAACCGCTGTTGTGGCAGGTTTCGGCGTTTACATTGGCACATACGATTTCGCTGGCACTGGGAATGCTGGGGATTGTGACGGTTCCGGCCTCGATCGTCGAGCCGCTGATTGCCGCCTCTATTGTCTATGTCGGGGTCGAGAATATGCTTGTCAGGGGGTTGAACCCCTGGCGGCCGGCGGTGATCTTTGTGTTCGGGCTGCTGCACGGTCTGGGTTTTGCCGGTGTCCTGTCCGAGGTCGGCCTGCCGCAGGCGCAGTTCATCGAAAGCCTGATCGGATTCAACGTCGGTGTCGAACTGGGGCAGTTGACGGTTATCGGGATCTGCTTCCTGACGGTCGGATTCTGGTTCGGAAACAAATCGTGGTATCGCAAGAGGATTTCGGTTCCCCTGTCACTCGTCATTTCGCTGATTGCAAGCTACTGGTTCATCGAACGGACGTTTCTTTAACGCTTGATTGTTAACTGAACATATGTTCAGTTGTTCGGGTGTTACAGCCCGAAAGGAATCCGTCATGTTTATTGCTTCGATGCGTTTCTCCTGTGGAGAGGATGTGGAGGCGCTGCGCGATATGGTGCATCGCTGGGCGCAGGAGCGCGTTGCGCCAATGGCCGCCGAAATCGACTCCAACAATAATTTTCCGTCCGAATTGTGGCGCGAAATGGGAGAGCTGGGGTTGCTGGGTATCACGGTGCCCGAGGAATACGGCGGCGCGGGTATGGGATATCTGGCGCATACGGTGGCGGTGGAGGAGATTGCGCGGGCTTCGGCCTCGGTCTCGTTGTCTTACGGGGCGCATTCGAACCTGTGTGTCAACCAGATCAAGCTGAACGGGACGCATGAGCAGAAGAAGAAATATCTGCCCGCTTTGATTTCCGGCGAGCATGTCGGAGCGCTGGCGATGTCGGAGGCCGGGGCCGGTTCGGACGTGGTGTCGATGAAGCTGCGGGCCGAGAAAAAGAATGACCGTTATGTGCTGAATGGCACGAAATACTGGATCACGAACGGGCCGGATGCGGATACGCTGGTGGTCTATGCCAAGACCGATCCGGCGGCGGGGCCGCGCGGAATGACGGCGTTTATCGTCGAGAAAACCATGAAGGGGTTTTCCACCAGCGCACATTTCGACAAGCTGGGGATGCGCGGCTCGAATACCGCCGAGTTGGTTTTCGAGGATGTGGAAATCCCGTTCGAGAATGTGTTGGGCGAGGAAGGCAAGGGCGTCAATGTGCTGATGTCCGGTCTGGATTACGAGCGGGTGGTGTTGTCGGGGATCGGGGTCGGGATCATGCACGCGGTGCTGGACCACATCATGCCCTATATGCATGAACGCAAGCAGTTTGGCGAAAGCATCGGGAATTTCCAGCTGATGCAGGGGAAAATCGCCGATATCTATACGGCGATGAATTCGGCGCGGGCCTATGTCTACGAGGTGGCGAAATCCTGCGATCGGGGCGAGGTGACGCGGCAGGATGCGGCGGCCTGTGTGCTGTATGCCTCGGAAAAAGCGATGGAGATCGCGGTGCAGGGGGTGCAGGCGATGGGCGGTGCGGGGTTCATGAATGACTCGCCGCTGAGCCGGATCATGCGCGATGCGAAGCTGATGGAGATCGGGGCGGGGACCTCGGAAATCCGGCGGATGCTGATCGGGCGCGAGTTGATGAAGGTGACGGGCTGATGCGGCTGTCGTCGAATGTTCTGAGCGGGTCCGAGGGTTTCAGGGCCAATGTGGCGGCGCACGAGGCGGCGCTGGCCGAGATTGCCGCGGCGGCGGAAGCGGCAGCGGCTGGCGGTGGCGAGCGGGCGCGCGAGCGGCATCTGTCGCGGGGCAAGATGCTGCCGCGGCGGCGTGTTGCCGGGCTGCTGGATGCGGGCTCGCCGTTTCTGGAAATCGGGGCGACGGCGGCGCATGACATGTATGAGGGCGCGGCACCGGGTGCGGGGTTGATTTGCGGTATCGGGCGGGTGCACGGGGCCGAGGTGATGGTGGTTTGCAACGATGCCACGGTCAAGGGCGGCACCTATTACCCGATGACGGTTAAGAAACATTTAAGGGCGCAGGAAATTGCCGAGCAGAACGGCTTGCCCTGCGTCTATCTGGTCGATTCCGGTGGTGCGAACCTGCCGCAGCAGGACGAGGTTTTTCCCGACCGGGACCATTTCGGGCGGATTTTTTTCAATCAGGCGAACATGTCGGCCAAGGGGATTCCCCAGATTGCTGTGGTGATGGGAAGCTGCACGGCGGGCGGGGCCTATGTGCCGGCGATGTCGGATGTGACGATAATCGTTAAGGAACAAGGAACAATTTTTCTGGCCGGTCCGCCGCTGGTCAAAGCGGCGACGGGCGAGGTTGTCTCGGCCGAGGAACTGGGCGGTGGCGATGTGCATACGCGCCTGTCCGGCGTGGCTGATTATCTGGCGGAGAACGACGAGCATGCGCTGGTGCTGGCGCGCGAGGCGCTGGGCAACCTGAACCGGCGGCGACCCGAAACCGTGGTGCTGCAAACGCCGGAGGAGCCGGCCTATGATCCCGCCGAGATTCTGGGCGTGGTGCCGGCGGATTTGAAAACGCCCTATGACATCCGCGAAGTGATTGCGCGGGTGGTCGACGGGTCGAGGTTCGATGAGTTCAAGGCGCGCTACGGCACGACTCTGGTCTGCGGTTTTGCCCATGTGATGGGGATGCCGGTGGGGATTGTCGCCAATAACGGAGTGCTGTTTTCGGAAAGTGCGGTCAAGGGCGCGCACTTTGTAGAGCTTTGTTCCCAAAGGAAAATCCCGCTGGTGTTTTTGCAGAATATCACCGGTTTCATGGTGGGGCAGAAATACGAGGCCGAGGGAATCGCGCGCCACGGGGCCAAGCTGGTAACGGCGGTAGCGACGACGAAAGTGCCGAAAATTACCATGTTGGTGGGCGGCTCTTTCGGGGCCGGAAACTATGGTATGGCGGGGCGGGCCTATTCGCCGCGGTTCCTGTGGACATGGCCGAATTCGCGGATTTCCGTGATGGGCGGAGAGCAGGCCGCGGGTGTTCTGGCAACCGTGAAACGCGATGGAATCGAGCGAAAGGGCGGGACGTGGTCGGCGGAGGAGGAAGCGGAGTTCAAGCGTCCGACGATCGAGATGTTCGAGCGGCAGTCGCATCCGCTGTATGCTTCTGCACGACTCTGGGATGACGGGGTGATTGATCCGCGCAAGACCCGTGACGTGTTGGCGCTGTCACTGATGGCGGCGCTGAATACGCCGATAGAGGACACGCATTTCGGCGTGTTCCGCATGTAGGAGGGCGCGCGATGTTAACCAAGATTCTGATCGCAAATCGCGGGGAAATTGCCTGTCGGGTGATCGAGACCGCGCGTAAAATGGGCGTACGGACGGTGGCAGTTTATTCGGATGCGGATGCAGATGCGCGCCATGTAGAGATGGCGGACGAGGCCTATCGTATCGGGCCACCGGCGGTTTCGGAAAGTTACCTGAAAGGCGATACAATTATAGCGGCGGCCCTGGAATCGGGGGCGGAGGCGATCCATCCCGGCTACGGTTTTCTGTCCGAGAACCCCGATTTTGTCGAATCGGTCGAGGCCGCAGGGCTGCGGTTTATCGGGCCGTCGGCGGCTGCCATTCGGGCGATGGGCTTGAAGGATGCGGCGAAAATCCTGATGGAAAAGGCCGGCGTTCCGGTGGTTCCCGGATATCACGGTGAAAATCAGGATGCCGGTTTTCTGGCCGGTGAAGCGGAGAAAATAGGCTATCCGGTGCTGATCAAGGCACGCGCCGGTGGTGGCGGCAAGGGTATGCGCAAGGTTGATCGGCCTGAGGACTTTTACGCGGCACTGGAAGGGGCGCAGCGCGAGGGGCTGGCGTCTTTCGGAGACTCTACATGCTTGATTGAAAAATGGATTTCGACGCCGCGGCATATCGAAATTCAGGTGTTCGGTGATGACTTCGGCAATGTTGTGCATCTGTTCGAGCGGGACTGCTCGCTGCAGCGGCGGCACCAGAAGGTGATCGAGGAGGCTCCGGCGCCCGGCATGACGGACGAGATGCGCGCGGCGATGGGCGATGCGGCCGTGCGCTGTGCAAAGGCGGTGTCCTATAGCGGAGCAGGGACGGTGGAGTTTATCGTTGATGCTTCGGACGGGCTGCAGCCGGATCGGTTCTGGTTCATGGAGATGAATACGCGCCTGCAGGTGGAGCATCCGGTGACCGAGGCGATGACTGGTGTTGATTTGGTCGAGTGGCAGTTGCGGGTGGCTAGTGGCGAGGCATTGCCGTTGAAACAAGATAGTTTAACGATAAACGGCCATGCGTTCGAGGCGCGGATTTATGCCGAAGATGTGTCGGCGGGATTCCTGCCGGCGACGGGGAAACTGGAACATCTGGTGTTTTCGGAACACGCGCGTATCGATAGCGGCGTGCGAGAAGGTGACACGATAACCCCTTGGTATGACCCGATGATTGCCAAAATCACTGTGCATGCAGAGGGGCGTGATGTGGCACTCGCCCGGCTGGATCGGGCGATTGGAGAAACGCATGTTGCGGGCACGGTGACCAATCTGGAGTTTTTGTCGGCTTTGTGCCGGAATGCCGGTTTTGCGGCGGGGGATGTCGATACCGGTTTGATCGGGCGGGAGTTGGACCGTCTGGTTCCGGACGGGGCGGTTCCCGAAGATATCTGGCGTGTTGCGGCTGCGATTGCGCTCGGAGCGCCGTTCGACGATCTGCTGGCAGGTTGGAACCTGTGGCGGGCGCTGGTGCGCGATGTTCGATTGGAAACCCGTGGCGAGGAGCGGGTTTTGCAGGTTGTTGTGACAGGACCGGAAACGGTTGATGTCACATCGGAAGGGGAGACTGTAACGCTCGGAATTCGTCCCGAAAAGGATGGGCGGGTTGTTGTCGAGACGCAGGGCGTTCGCCGCAAAACATCTTTTGTGCGTATCGGGAATATGGTAAGCCTGTTTGAGGCAGGGCGCAGCTATCACTTTGATATTAAAACACATAGTGGATTGGATGGCGATCAGCACGCCAATCCGGAAATCGTGGTTTCGCCTATGCCGGGGAGCGTCAAGCACTTGCATGTTGCGGTCGGAGACCATGTGGCTGTGGGCGACGCGGTTGCTGTGGTCGAGGCGATGAAGATGGAACACACGTTGACAGCGCTATGTGACGGAACGGTGGGCGAAATACCGGTTAATGTCGGGGATCAGGTGGATTCCGGTGCGGTTCTGGTGTTGCTGGAGCAAGGCGATGGGTGATTTTGTCCGGATATTCGAGATGGGGCCGCGGGACGGGTTGCAGAACGAGGCGCGGATTATTCCGGCGAAGGACAAGATTGCGCTGATTGATATGCTTTCGGATTGCGGTTTTTCACATATCGAGGTGACGAGTTTTGTCAGCCCGAAGTGGGTGCCGCAGATGGCGGATGCTGCGGAGGTTCTGGCGGGAATATCCCGGAAAGATGGTGTGTCCTATGCGGCTTTGACGCCGAATATGCGTGGATACGAGGCGGCCTTGGCGGCGCGGGCGGACGAGGTGGCGGTGTTCGGGTCGGCTTCGGAGGGGTTTAGCCGGAAAAACATCAATTGTTCGATAGAGGAAAGTTTTGAGCGGTTTATTCCGGTATTGGAGGCTGCAAAGTCCGATAATGTAAAGGTGCGCGGGTATGTTTCCTGTGTAGCCGACTGCCCGTATGATGGTCCGACTCCGCCGGAGAAGGTGGCAGAGGTGGCTTCGGCCTTGCTGGGGGCAGGGTGCTACGAGATCAGCCTTGGGGATACCATCGGTTCGGGAACGCCGGAGAGTGTGGGGCGGATGTTGGAGGCGGTTTTGGCCGTGGTTCCTGCGGAGAGGCTCGCCGGACATTTCCATGATACGGGCAACCGGGCGCTAGAGAATATTTCGGTGGCGCTGGATCTGGGGCTGCGGGTGTTCGATGCGGCGGTGGGGGGGCTTGGCGGGTGTCCCTATGCCGAGGGGGCCAGGGGAATG
>JALSHL010000272.1 GCA_026982255.1 Paracoccaceae bacterium
TGGTGATCTGGCCCGAAGCGGCGGTGCCGTTCATCCCTTCGGCCCGCCCCGACCTGTTGCAGCGTATGGCGGCAGAGGCGGGCGGCGCACGGATCGCGTTTGGCGCGCGACGGGTGGATGCGGACAACAGGTGGTATAACTCGCTGTATCTGCTTGATCCGCTTGGCAATATTTCCGCGCAATACGACAAGCGGCATCTGGTGCCGTTCGGCGAGTATTTTCCGCTGGCGGACTGGGTGGCGAGGCTGGGGATCGATGCGCTGACCGGCCTGACCGGCACGGGGTTTACCGCCGGCGAGGGGCCGGTGCTGGTGGAGACGGACACGGTGCCGGCTTTCCTGCCGTTGATCTGCTACGAGGCGATTTTCGCGCAGGATGTGCCGCTATCCGGCCCGCGGCCCGAGTGGTTGTTGCAGATCACCAACGACGCGTGGTTCGGCAGGTTCAGCGGGCCGTATCAGCATCTGGTGCAGGCGCGCGCACGGGCGATCGAGCAGGGGTTGCCGCTGGTGCGCTCGGCCAATACTGGGGTGTCCACCGTGACCGACCCGTTCGGCCGTATTCTTGCGGCGATTCCGCTGGGACAGCCCGGATCGATCGACGTGCGCCTGCCTGCACCGCTGCCGCGCCCGCTCTATAGCCGCACCGGAGACTGGCCGGTTTTCGGGATTTTGCTGCTGTTAGCGTTTTGGCAACTATTCAGGGGTAGAAGGCGCAAATCCGGCGAATTTTCGTAAAAAGCGGGCAATCTGCTCCGCTCTTTCGAATTTGGACCGCAGGCCGTTGACGCCATGCACCGGATTCATCTAGAGAAACAAACGCGCAGTTCCTGCAGAAGGAGGCCTCGATGGCTCGTCAAAATTATGTTTTTACCTCGGAATCCGTATCCGAAGGCCATCCCGACAAGGTGTGTGACCGGATTTCCGACGCGGTGCTGGATGCCTTTCTGGCCGAGGAGGAAACCGCCCGTGTGGCGTGCGAGACCTTTGTTACCAGCGGCATGGTGGTCATCGGGGGCGAGGTCGGCCTGTCCAATCAGGAACGCCTGAAGGATTACATGGGCCGGATCGGGCAGATCGCCCGCGATTGTATCCGCGATATCGGTTACGAACAGGAACAGTTCCACTGGAACACGCTGCATGTGCTGAATTTCCTGCACGAGCAATCCGCCCACATCGCGCAGGGTGTGGACCGCGACGGGGCGGGGGACCAGGGGATCATGTTCGGGTATGCGGTGAACGAGACCGAAGACCTGATGCCGGCACCGATCCAGTATTCCCACGCCATTTTGCGCCGTCTGGCCGAGGCACGCAAATCGGGCGCGGAGCCGACGTTGCGGCCGGATGCGAAATCACAGGTCTCGTTGCGTTACGAGGATGGAAAGCCGGTGGAAGTAACCTCGATCGTGCTGTCGACCCAGCACGAGAGCGAGGAGCAGACCTCGGACGATATCCGCGCGATTGTAGAGCCGTATATCCGCGAAGTGATCCCCGCAGGGTTGATCACGCCGGAAACCGAATGGCATGTGAACCCGACCGGCACCTTTGTCATTGGCGGGCCGGACGGGGATGCGGGCCTGACAGGGCGCAAGATTATTGTCGATACCTATGGCGGTGCGGCACCGCATGGTGGCGGGGCGTTTTCGGGCAAGGATCCGACCAAGGTGGACCGCTCGGCAGCCTATGCCGCCCGCTATCTGGCGAAGAATATCGTGGCGGCCGGTCTGGCGGAACGCTGCACATTGCAGATTTCCTATGCTATCGGGGTGGCGAAACCGTTGTCGATCTATGTCGATACCCACGGAACCGGTATCGTGGATGAAGCCGGAATAGAGACGGCGATCGGACAGGTCATGGACCTGACCCCGCGTGGTATCCGCGAACATCTGGAACTGAACAAGCCGATTTACGAGCGCACCTCGGCCTATGGCCATTTCGGGCGGACGCCGGATGCGGACGGCGGGTTCAGCTGGGAAAAAACCGATCTGGTCGATGCGCTGAAAAAGGCGTTGTAGATTCCGATGGACAACCGCAAGCATCCCTCGGGGTCGCCGTGGCGCAATTTTTACGGGCGGCGGCATGGCAAGGCCCTGCGCAAGGGGCAGATCGCGCATCTGGAAAATACCCTGCCGAAACTGGCGGTGCCGGATGTGGAGTGGGCGGATAACCCCGACCGCAATCCGCTGGACCTGCGGGCGCTGTTTGGCGACGACCGCCCTGTCTGGCTGGAGATCGGCTTTGGCGGGGGCGAGCACCTGTTGCATCAGGCACAGACCTATCCGGATGTGGGTATCATCGGTTGCGAGCCGTTCGTGAACGGGGTGGCGATGCTGGTGCCGCGGATTGCCGAGGAAGGGGTGGAGAACGCCCGTATCCATATGGGCGATGCGCGGGATCTGCTGGATGTGCTGCCGGAGGCCTCGCTCGACAAGGCGTTTCTGCTTTATCCCGATCCGTGGCCCAAGGCGCGCCACCACCGGCGGCGCTTCGTGATCGAGGAGAACCTGCGCCCGCTGGCCCGTGCGCTGAAACCTGGGGCGGAGTTCCGTATTGCCACGGATATTGCCGACTATGTGCGCCAGACGCTGGAGGTCATTACCGCCATGCCGGAATTCGAATGGCTGGCCGAGGGGCCGAAGGATTGGCGCGAACCGTGGTCCGACTGGACCCGCACCCGATACGAGGCCAAGGCCCTGCGCGAGGGGCGCACGCCGCATTACCTGACCTTCCGGCGGGTTTAGCCGGCGGGTTTAGGTAGACCCCCGCCGCGCCCTCGGCTATAGCTGCGCTGACAGGTTTCTTAGCAAGGTTGACGATATGGCGCATGGTCCCCTCCGCCCGATGACATCGCGAAAAAGCGCTCCGTTGAAGGGGGTTGCGCATGTGCCGGGCGACAAATCCATTTCCCACCGGTCGTTGATCCTCGGCGCGTTGTCCGTGGGCGAGACCCGCATCACCGGCCTGCTGGAAGGGGCCGATGTGCTGGACACGGCCAAGGCGATGCGGGCGTTCGGTGCGACGGTCGGGCGGTTGGGCGATGGCGAATGGGTGGTGCAGGGCGTCGGTGTCGGCGGCTTTGCCGAGCCGGAGGACGTGATCGATTGTGGCAATGCGGGCACCGGTGTGCGGCTGATTATGGGCGCGATGGCGACTACGGATATTGTGGCGACGTTTACGGGGGATGCGTCCTTGCGCTCGCGGCCCATGGGGCGGATCACCGATCCGCTGGCGCTGTTCGGGGCCGAAAGCGTTGGCCGCTCCGGCGGACGTTTGCCGCTGACGCTGGTCGGGGCCGCCGATCCGGTGCCGGTGCGCTATCACACGCCGATGCCCTCGGCACAGGTGAAATCGGCGGTGCTGCTGGCGGGGCTGAATGTGCGCGGCGATACCGTGGTGATCGAGCAGGAAGCGACCCGCGATCACACCGAACGGATGCTGGCGGGGTTTGGTGCCGAAATTTCCACCGAGGTGACGGAGGAGGGGCGCGTGATTACCCTCAAGGGTCAGCCGGAGTTGACGGGGCAGGTGATTGCCGTGCCGCGGGATCCAAGCTCGGCGGCGTTTCCGGTGGTGGCGGCGTTGCTGGTCGAGGGGTCCGAGGTGCTGGTGCCCAACATCGGCCAGAACCCCACCCGCAACGGTTTGTTTACCACATTGATCGAGATGGGCGCGGACATCGTATTCGAGAACGAACGGATCGAGGGGGGCGAGCCGGTTGCCGATCTGCGTGTGCGTCATAGCGCCCTGAAGGGGGTGGAGGTGCCGCCGGAACGCGCGGCCAGCATGATCGACGAATACCCGATCCTCGCGGCGCTGGCGGCGACGGCCGAGGGGCCGACGATCATGCGCGGCGTCAAGGAATTGCGCGTCAAGGAGTCCGACCGGATCGACGCCATGGCCCGCGGGCTGGAGGCGAACGGGGTGACGGTCGAGGAGGGCGAGGATTTCCTGATTGTCCACGGCGCCGACAAGGTGCCGGGGGGCGGCTTGTGCAAGACACATCTGGATCACCGCATTGCGATGAGCTTCATGTGTCTGGGGATGGCGGCGGAAAAGCCGGTGAAAATCGACGATGCGGGGGCGATCGAGACCAGTTTTCCCGATTTCCTGCCGTTGATGGAGCGGTTGGGAGCGTCGTTCAGAAAGGAAAACGCATGAAGGGCGGGTGTCTGTGCGGGGCGGTGAGATATACGGTTAACGGACCGTTGAGGCCGGTGGTGAGTTGCCACTGCGTGCAGTGCCGCAAAACCTCGGGGCATTATGTGGCGGCGACCTCGGCGCGGCGTTCGGATATCGCGATTTCGGGCGAGGTGCAGTGGTATCGCTCGTCGGACCATGCGCAGCGCGGGTTTTGCCCTGTGTGCGGCTCCAACCTGTTCTGGGACGGGGCGGGAGAGAACCTCTCGATTTTTGCCGGAACGATCGACGGGGCGACGGGGTTGCGCACGGCGGGGCATATTTTCGTGGCCGACAAGGGTGATTATTACGAAATTTCCGACGGGCTGCCACAGGCGGCGCAGGATGATCCGGCCCTGACGACGATGGTCAAATGAGGTTCACGGTTGCCATAGACGGCCCCGCGGCCGCCGGCAAAGGCACGATCAGCCGGGCGGTGGCGGAGCATTTCGGTTTTGCCTGGCTGGACACCGGATCGCTGTATCGGGCGGTGGGCGTCAAGGCGCTGGAGATCGGGCGCGGGGTGATTGATCCGGCTGTCGCGGCGCAGGTGGCGGCGCATTTGCAGGAGCATGACCTGAATCGCGACGACTTGCGCACGGCGCGGGCGGGGCAGGCGGCCAGCAAGGTGGCGGCGCTGCCGGAGGTGCGGGCGGCGCTGCTGGATTTCCAGAAGGCATTCGCGCGGCGCGAGGGTGGCGCGGTGCTGGACGGGCGCGACATCGGCACGGTGATCTGCCCGGAGGCCGAGGTGAAAATCTATGTCACTGCCAGCGATGATGTGCGGGCCGAGCGGCGCTGGAAGGAGTTGCGCGAAAACAACCCCGATCTGTCGCTGGAACAGGTGCGCGCCGATCTGGCGGCCCGCGATGCCCGCGATGCGTTGCGCGATACGGCGCCGATGCGCGCGGCGCCCGATGCGCTCTTGCTAGACACGACAAAACTGTCTATAGACGCAGCCGTTGCCGAGGCGATTGCGCTGATACAGAAACGAATCGGATAGGGGCGAAAGGTTTCGTCCCTTCTTGTCGTTGCAAAAACCGCTTCATGACCCGTTAACCGAAAGACCGGCGGAACCAACCGCCTGGCCCGTAAAACACACTGTTAGGAGACTATCCATATGTCAGCTTCCGTATCCATGGAAGATTTCGAAGCCCTTCTCAATGAAAGCTTCGAGCTGGAAACCCCCGATGAGGGTTCCGTAGTTAAAGGCACTGTTATCGCTATCGAAGCCGGACAGGCCATCATCGACATCGGCTACAAAATGGAAGGCCGTGTCGATCTCAAAGAATTTGCAATGCCCGGCCAGCCGGCCGAGATCGAAGTCGGCGATACCGTCGAGGTGTTCCTCGAGCGCGTTGAAAACGCCCGTGGCGAAGCCGTGCTGTCGCGCGAGAAAGCCCGCCGCGAAGAAGCCTGGGACCGTCTGGAAAAAGCGGCCGAAAACGAAGAGCAGGTCGAAGGTGTTATCTTCGGTCGCGTCAAAGGCGGCTTTACGGTCGATCTTGGCGGCGCTGTGGCCTTCCTGCCCGGCTCGCAGGTCGATGTGCGCCCCGTGCGCGATGCCTCGGCCCTGATGCACATTGCACAGCCGTTCCAGATCCTGAAAATGGATCGTCGCCGCGGCAATATCGTGGTTTCGCGTCGCGCGATCCTTGAAGAGTCCCGTGCCGAACAGCGCGCCGAAATTATCGCCAAGCTGGCCGAGGGTGACGTTGTCGAAGGCGTCGTCAAAAACATCACCGATTACGGCGCATTCGTCGATCTGGGCGGCGTTGACGGTCTGCTGCACGTTACCGACATGGCCTGGCGCCGTGTGAACCACCCGTCCGAGATTCTGGAAATCGGCCAGACGGTCAAGGTTCAGGTTGTGAAAATCAACAAGGAAACCCAGCGTATCAGCCTTGGCATGAAACAGCTGGAAGAAGACCCCTGGTCGAACGTCGAGGAACGCTTCCCGCTGGAATCGGTCCACAAAGGCCGCGTGACCAATATCACCGACTACGGCGCCTTCGTCGAGCTGGAATCCGGTGTCGAGGGTCTGGTCCACGTTTCCGAAATGTCCTGGACCAAGAAAAACATCCATCCGGGCAAAATCGTTTCCACCAGTCAGGAAGTCGAAGTCATGGTTCTGGAAATCGACAGCGCACGCCGTCGTGTTTCCCTTGGCCTGAAACAGACACAGGGCAACCCGTGGGACAACTTCGCCGCCAAATATCCGGCCGGCACCGAAGTCGAAGGAGAGATCAAGAACATCACCGAATTCGGTCTGTTCGTCGGTCTGGACGGCGACATCGACGGTATGGTTCACCTTTCCGATCTGGATTGGGACCGTTCCGGCGACGAGGCCATTCAGGATTACCAGAAGGGCGACGTTGTCAAAGCCGTTGTCACCGACGTTGACGTCGAGAAAGAGCGCATCTCGCTCTCGATCAAGGCGCTGGACGGGGATCCGTTTGCCGATGCGACCGGCGGTATCAAACGCGGCGCTGTCGTGACCGTGGAAGTGACCGCGATCGAGGACGGCGGTATCGAGGTGTCCTATGACGGCATGAAAGCCTTCATTCGCCGCTCCGACCTGTCGCGTGACCGTGCCGAACAGCGCCCCGAGCGTTTCTCGGTCGGTGACAAGGTCGACGCCCGCGTCACCAACATCGACAAGGCGAACCGTCGTCTGGGTCTGTCCATCAAGGCCCGCGAGATTGCAGAAGAGAAGGAAGCCGTCGAACAGTATGGTTCTTCCGACTCCGGCGCATCGCTCGGCGATATTCTCGGTGCGGCCCTCAAAGGCGGAGACGACGCGTAAGCGTCGCCTGTCATGGGCTTCGAGGTCGAACTTTACGAGGAGCGGCGCCGGAAATGGCGTCGCTCCGCGTTCTGGAAGGGGTTCGCGATAGCCTCGGCCGTTATCATCGTGTTTCTGGTGATTGTGGCGGCTGTTATGGGCGGGCGGGGCAATCCGACCGGCCCGCATATCGCACGATTTTTCCTGACCGATGTTATCTATGACAATCCGGACCGCGATGCATTGTTCGCCGAAATGGCGGAGAACGATGACGTAAAGGCGCTGGTCCTGCGCATCAACAGCCCCGGCGGCACCACGGCCGGTTCCGAGGCGCTGTTCGATTCCCTGCGCAAGGTGGCCGCCAACAAGCCGGTGGTGGCCGTGCTGGGCGAGGTTGCGGCCTCGGGCGGGTATATTGCCGCCATTTCCGCCGACCATATCATTGCGCGGGGCAATACGGTTACCGGCTCTATCGGGGTGATCATGGAATATCCCGATGTGACGGCTCTGATGGAGCGTCTGGGCATCGAGATGCAGACGATCCGTTCCTCGGATATCAAGGGCGGCCCGTCGCCCTTCCGTCCGCTGACCGAGGAGGCCCGCGCCGAGGAGCTGGCGATGGTCGAAGAGGCCAACCAGTGGTTCCGCGGGTTGGTGTCCGAACGCCGCGGGCTGCAGGGGGCGGCGCTGGATGCCGTGGCTACGGGCGGCGTATTTTCCGGTCGTCAGGCAGTTGAAAACGGCTTGATAGATGCAATTGGCGGTGAGGACGAGGCGCTTGCCTATCTCGAATCACTCGATGCCGGGCTGGCCGAATTTAACGTGGAGACATGGGAATTGCCCGTTGCGGATGCCTCGCTGCTGGGTGCGCTGGGCATGAAGTTGGGCATAAATCCGCTTTTTAACGGGTTATCCGGCCAGAGCGGCCCTCGCCTCTATTCCCTAAAAAGATAATTCCTGCCAATATGATGGCCGGGTACGGTGTCGAGTAGCCAGGTTGCCCGGAAGGTTCCGCATTCAGAATGGAACTACCGTTTGAAAAGGATGATACCAATGATCAAATCGGAGCTTGTCCAGAAAATAGCCGATGAAAACCCGCATTTGTATCAACGCGATGTGGAGCGGATCGTCGGCACGATCTTTGATGAAATCATCGAGGCGATGGCCAACGGCCACCGTGTCGAATTGCGCGGCTTCGGGGCGTTCTCGGTCAAGAAACGCGATGCCCGTGTCGGTCGCAATCCCCGCACCGGTGAATCGGTGCAGGTTGACGAGAAATATGTGCCTTTCTTCAAGACGGGCAAGCTGCTGCGTGACCGCCTGAACGGCAAGTAGGCGCGCCTGAAAACGGGAAGTCCCATGCGATACCTTCGCTACAGTTTCTATGCGGTTCTGATGCTGATCCTGATTGTTCTGGCCCTTGCTAACCGCGAGGTGGTGACGCTGGCGTTGCTGCCGGAGCAGCTGGCGCGGTTCATGCCGGTGTCGGTGCAGGTGCCGATGTATATCGTCATCATGCTGGCGATGCTGTTCGGGTTGCTGGTCGGCTATATTCTGGAATACTTCCGTGAACACAAAATCCGCCGCGAGGCCGCGCAGAAAAGGCGCGAGGTGGCGAAGTTGTCGCAAGAGGTGGACAGCCTCAAAAAACAGAGCGGTGTGGAAGAGGATGATGTCCTCGCCCTGCTGAACTGATGCACGTCAAAATCTGCGGATTGTCCACGCCCGAAAGCGTGGCGGCGGCGGTGGGCGCGGGGGCGTCCTACCTCGGGTTTGTGTTTTTTCCGAAATCTCCGCGCAATGTGACGCTTGAGCAGGCCCGCGGGCTGGCGCTCGACGTGCCGGTCGGCGTGGCCAAGGTGGCGCTGGTGGTCAATGCGGATGATACGGCGCTGGAGGCGTTGCTGGAAACGGTGCCGGTGGACATGCTGCAACTGCACGGCAGCGAAACGCCGGAGCGGGTGGCAGAGATCAAGGCGCGTTTCGGCCTGCCGGTGATGAAGGCGGTGGGGGTGGCGGATGCCGACGACCTGCCGGCGCTTGATACCTATGCCGCGGTGGCCGACCAGTTGTTGCTTGATGCCAAGGCGCCGAAAGGTTACGACCTGCCCGGAGGCAACGGCCTCTCGTTTGACTGGCGCCTGATTGCCGGACGCGAGATCGCCGCGCCGTGGGTGCTGGCCGGCGGCCTGACGCCCGACAACGTGGCCGAGGCGATCCGTTTGACGGGTGCGCGACAGGTGGATGTATCCTCGGGCGTCGAACGCGCGCCGGGGGTCAAGGATTTGGACAGGATTGCCGCTTTCGTGAGGGCGGCCAAGGGAGCGGAATGATGGCAGCGGACAATGTGAATTCGTATAAAACCGGACCCGACGAGCAGGGCCGTTTCGGCATTTACGGCGGGCGCTTTGTGTCCGAAACGCTGATGCCGCTGATCCTCGATCTGGAGGCCGAATACGAAAAGGCCAAGGTCGATCCCGAATTCTGGGCCGAGATGGACGACCTGTGGAAACACTATGTCGGCCGCCCCAGCCCGCTGTATTATGCCGAGCGGCTGACCGAGCGGTTCGGCGGCGCCAAGATTTACCTGAAGCGCGACGAGCTGAATCACACCGGCGCGCACAAGATCAACAACGTGCTGGGCCAGATCCTGCTGGCGCGACGCATGGGCAAGAAACGCATCATCGCGGAAACCGGCGCGGGGCAGCACGGCGTGGCAACCGCCACCGTCTGCGCCCGTTTCGGGCTGGAGTGCATCGTGTTCATGGGCGCGACCGATGTTGAACGGCAGGCCCCGAACGTTTTCCGCATGAAGCTGCTGGGCGCCAAGGTGGTGCCGGTGACCGCCGGGCGCGGCACGCTGAAGGACGCGATGAACGAGGCGCTGCGCGACTGGGTGACCAAC
>JALSHL010000273.1 GCA_026982255.1 Paracoccaceae bacterium
AGGGCGGCGAGGGCCTCGGTTATGCGGGTCCAGATCGACATGGAATCAGTCTAACACAAGTTTTCGTGGCGGAAAGGGCGGTGCGACGGAATATCCGAGGCGGGTACGGTTACAGGCCCGAAGTGATCGCAAAGGCGAGGAACAGGACCGTCAGACCAAGGCCGGCCCAGTTCAGAAGCATTGAATCCCGGGATTCGCACCCACAGGCCGCCAGAAGGGCTTTGCTCTTGCTCGGGATCATGTTGCTACCTCCATTGTATGCCGGACCGGAAGGGGACGGCGTATCGCAATGGTAGGCAGAGTTTTTCCGCGCTGGCAAGACGCAAACCCGTGAGGGAAGCGTGAAGCATAAAAAAACCGCGCCGAAGCGCGGTTTTCAGGGGGATTCCAGCGATTAACCGCCGAGCGTGGCGAGATAGGCAATCAGATTGGCGCGATCGGCCGGTTTGCTGATACCTTTGAAACTCATCTTGGTGCCTGGTGCGTAGCTTTTCGGGCTTTCGATAAAGGCATTGAGTTCCTCGGGCGTCCAGGTTCCGCCAAGGGCAAGAAGTGCGTCCGAGTATTTGAATCCTTCGACACTGGCCATCGGGCGATCCACAACGGCAAAGAGATACGGGCCGGTTGCATTTTTGCCGTCCTCGACCTTGTGGCAGGCCTTGCATTTGCCGAAGGTTTTCTCGCCCTTGGCAACATCGGCAGATGCCAGAAGTTCGGCGAAAGTCGGGCCGACGACTTCTTCTGCTTCGGCGGTGGCGGTATCGCCCTCGCCTTCAACCTCGATCACATAGGCGGCTTCCATTTCTTCTGCTCCATGGCCACCTTCGTAGATAGCGTCGGCCCCCCATTTGACCAGTAGGAATACCAACAGGCTGCCACATACGCCGCCGACGATTTTTGTTGCTGTCATTGTGTCCATGGGTGCTTTCACCTTATTTTCGGGCAATAAATATCCTAGGGGGTGTTCTACCCGCTTCCTCTATGCCATTGCAAGGTATAGAAAGCGCGACGAAACGCCCGATGCAAGGTAAAAACGATGAGCAATGTAATTTCTTTTCAGGGGGAGCCCGGCGCCTATTCCCATCAGGCCTGTGTCGAGATGTATCCCGACATGGTGGCGCTGCCTTGCCCGACCTTCGAAAGCGCTGTCGCGGCGGTGAAAGAGGGACGGGCGGAACTGGCGATGCTGCCGGTGGAAAACTCTACCTACGGGCGGGTTGCGGACATCCATCATCTGTTGCCGGAAACCGGATTGCACATTATCGGCGAGCATTTCGTACGCGTACATATCAACCTGTTGGCGGTTCCCGGCACCTTGCTGGGGCAGGTGAGGCAGGCGATGAGCCATACAGTGCTATTGGGGCAATGCCGCGACTTTCTGAAAAAACATGATATCCAGCCGAAAACCGGTGTCGATACGGCCGGCTCGGCGCAAATGGTGGCGGAGGCGGGGGATCCCGCTGTGGCAGCTCTGGCCTCGGAACTGGCGGGGGAGATTTACGGTCTCGATGTGCTGGCGCGCCATGTGGAGGACCAGCAGAACAACACTACCCGTTTTCTGGTAATGGCCCCGGTGCCGCAATATCCCGACCTCGGGGCCGGCGATGTGATGACAACGCTGGTGTTCCAGGTGCGCAATATTCCCGCCGCGCTTTACAAGGCGATGGGTGGCTTCGCGACCAACGGCGTCAATATGCTGAAACTGGAGAGCTATATGCTCGGCGGGTCATTCCGAGCCACGCAGTTTTATGCCGATATCGAGGGGCATCCCGAGGATCCCGCCGTTCAGCGCGCGCTGGAGGAGCTTGCCTATTTCACCAGTGCGCTGGATATTCTCGGCGTCTATCCGATGCACGAATTCCGCAAGTCGGTCTAGCGCCCGCCTGCATAGTCCAGTTCGATCCGTTCCGCTACAGCCTGCATACGGGCACGAATACCTTTGTTGATCCGTTTTCTGGCCAGCCGGATAGTGTTGAATACCAGACCGGTTGAAAAACTGCGCGAATGGGCCACCAGAAGCATTTCCATGCGACAACTGTTTTCACCCTCGGGTGTGAAAGTCAGGGAGAGGGCTGCCTGATATTTCCGGTTGCCCGAGATATAGGAGACAATACGCGGGGCGATAAATTGCGAAAGCTCTGCCGTGAATTTCCGTTTTCTGCCACGATAGGGGACGGAAATATCCCAACGTGTGCCGATGCGCACCGGAGAACGCCCGATGCGTTTGAACGACAGCGATTCCTTGTCCGACTGTTCTTCGAATTTGGCGAAATCGGTGGCCCGGGCGAACACATATTCCACCGGAGCGTTTATCGTTTGTGCGTGTTTGAACTGCATGCCAGTCCTTTAGCGTATCACTCTGTCCGCGGTCCAGCGGGAATCGTGTGATGGGGCTTTGCCTGGCATCGGCAGGCTTGCAATAATCGTATTTGCCGGATGTGCTGCTGGCCCATTGACCCCGCTCCGGCCCCACCATATATACCGCCGCGAGAGGTTGGCGCGGGCGAGCGCCTCGCCAACCCGGTCAGGTCCGGAAGGAAGCAGCCGTAACGAGCCCCGCTTGGGTCGTGTCCAGCCTCTCACCTTTTCCCGAACATCGGTTGTCGTTTTCGGCCCGTCCCGTCGTTTCCGGCCCGTCCCGCTGCCGGTGATTTCTGCTGTATACACTGCGGTTATAAAGGGCATTTGTATATCGGGCGTTCAATGGCGTTGCAGGAAAAAATCGCCATAGTCGGGGAAACGAACACAACTTCCGCCGGGCGGGAGAGAGATGGAGAATTCCGATGAAGGTTTCCGAATTGATTGCCACCATGATGGCTGTCCTGCTGGTTTCCGCCAGTGCTGCCTTTGCGGGCCCCGTATCGAAATATGTAAACAATCCGGCTGTAAAGCAGATAGCCGAACAATTGGTCCGTCAGGGCTATGTTATTGTTGAAATCGAGCGCACCTGGCTGGGGCGGTTGAAAATAGACGCGATCGCCAACGGTTTCGAGCGGGAAATCCTTATAAGCTCTGTTTCCGGAATGGTTCTGCATGATGACTGGGCGGCCTCTCCCGGACAAACTATTGCGGGGCTGGATATGGACAAGGACGGAATAGCCGATACCCTGACCGGGGCAACAAGCCCTGTGTCTCCGGTGGTTGTGGAGCTTGGCGACGATCGAAGCACCGGTAGCGATGCCGAATATGCGAACGACGGTTCGGGCGAAGAATATGAAAGCCGTGATGGTGACAGCCCGGGCAATGAAGATGGAGTGGGTGATAACAACTAGAATTCTTGTGGAATTCCGGAGAGGAAGCCTGTAAGTAGAACGCTTGTCGGTGGTGCAAGCGGGATAGCGGTTCTCCCGCAGGGTAATTTACAATAAATGTGACCAACGCAGGACAGAAAATGAAAACGAAAAACCGGAAGATTCTCGTTTGGGTAACCGTCGGAATTCAAATATTGTGTGCCCTCCTGTTTGCTGCGTATTTCATTCTGGAAACCTATCTGCCTATCGGTATCAGCATTGGCTGGCAGTTCTATGAAACCGTAGAGATCGTGACGGCTTTCGGACTGGTGCTTGGCGCTGTCATGGGGATCATTCTTGCGCGGCAGCTACTCAGGCGCAACGAGCGGGTCGAGGAGCAGTTGCGGGTCGTATCCGGGGAGTTCCAGAAACTTCTGGAAGAGAATTTTGACGGTTGGGGGTTGTCGCCTTCGGAACGGGACGTCGCCTATTTCGCGATCAAGGGGATGTCGAACAACGAGATTGCCGAATTGCGCGGCACCAGCGAGGGCACGGTCAAGGCGCAAATGAATGCGGTCTATAAGAAGGCCGCAGTCGAGAGCCGGACGCAACTTCTGGGCTATTTTATCGAAGAACTGCTGGCCGAGGATGGCAAAAACCAGGTTACGGATACGTGATTCCGTTTCAGTTATGACAATAGTTGCGCGGATTTCGCAAAATTAACCGGATATTGTCTAAACCGGAGTTTATATGCAATGGAGTGGCCTCCGGTTCATGGACTGGAGGCCATTTGTCATTCTACCTCCGTGGCATTGCGGAAGCAGTCACGCAACGGGGACTGCGCAACACAGGAGAAACGATATGAACACGAAAAAATGGATCATTGCAGGTTTGACAGCAGCCCTTATGGGCACCGGCGGTGCTTATGCGCAGTCAACTGCCGAAGCGCCCACGGTCCGCATTATTGTCAGCAGCCAGGATATCATGGACACGGAGGCTGTCCGCGATCTGGTCAAATCGCTGGCCAGCGAGGGTTTTACCTACATCGAGGTTGGCCGGACCTTCCTGGGTCGTGCAAACATCAAAGCGTATGACGGGACGCAGGTGCGCGAAATCGTTATGAATGCAAGCACCGGCGAAATCATGCGCGACATGATGAAGGAGCACAACGGTATGCCCGGCGCGGACCACATGAATGGCGACAATCATGGCGAAGGCAACATGGATGGCGAGGGCCATGGTGAAGGTAACATGGGCGGCGAGGGCCATGGCGAAGGCACTATGGGTAACCATGGTGGCGACATGTCCGGTGAAGGTTCTATGGGAGGTTCCTTGCCTGCGGGTATGACACCCCCGACCGGTATGGGCGGCAACTAATCGTCGCTTTCATACGGACATAACAAGGAATATTGCCTGATGATCAAAGACTCCGGTTTTCGCAATTACCGCCTGATGCTGATTGTGGTGGTGGCTGTGCAGGCGATATTGTCCTTTATCTATATCTGGACTTTCGCCTCCGATGTATTCGGCTGGCGAAAGGCACCTCTCAGTTGGCAATTCACCGAGATTGTGCAGATACTGACGATTTTCGGTTTGCTGCTGGGAACATTCCTCGGGGCTGTTCTGCTCAAGAATTTCGTGCGTCAGCGCAACGAGTTGGAAGCGCGGCTGCATACCGCATCCGGCGAGTTCAACGAATTGATGTGGAAACGTTTCAAACAGTGGGAATTGACACCGTCGGAGAGTGATGTGGCGCTGTTCGCGATAAAGGGATTTTCCAACGCCGAGATTGCCGAGATGCGCGGCAAGAGCATTGGCACCATCAAGGCGCAAAGCAATTCGGTGTTTCGCAAGGCCGGCGTGAACGGACGCACCCAGTTGGTGAGCCTGTTTATCGAGGATCTGACCGGAAGCATCGGCCATTCCGCTGAGGACGGTGAAAACTGACCGGTCCTTCAGTGGTTCACAGGAAAGGGCCGGAGGTTTTTCGCGGCCTTTTCACACTCAGATTGCGGACAGTTCGGCCAGAACCAGGCGCGCGGCTGACAGCGGATCTTCGGCACGCCAGATCGGGCGACCGACAACGATATGGTCCGCACCGGCATTGATCGCGAGCGCCGGAGTCATCACCCGTTTCTGGTCATCGGTTTTTGTTCCGGCGGGCCGAATGCCCGGTGTGACGATCAGCTTGCCTTTAGCCTCGGGCAGGGTGCGGATCATGGCGGCCTCATGGGCGCTTGCGATAACGCCATCGGCACCGGCGGCAAAGGCGAGGCGGGCGCGTTCGGTCACGATCTCGTCCACATCGCCGCTACGGATCAGGGCCAGATCGAGGTCGGAACGGTCCAGCGATGTCAGAACCGTTACGGCAAGGATTTTTGTGTTCCGGTCTCCGCGTCCGGCGACGGCCGCGCGTACAACATTCGGATCGCCATGCACCGTCAGAAAATCGAAGTCGAACTGGGACAGTCCGGCCACGGCGTTTTCGATGGTCTGGGCGATGTCGAACAGCTTCAGGTCCAGAAAGACCCGCTTGCCCTTTTCCTTCAACTCATTGGCCAGCGCGAGCCCGCCGCCGGTCAGCATGCCGAGGCCGATTTTATAGAAGGACACCTCGTCGCCGAGTTTCTCGACAAGGCGTAGGCCTTCCAGCGCGTTGGGAAGGTCGAGGGCGACTATCAGGCGGTCATCTGCTTTGCTCATGGGGTGTACTCCTTTATGGCAATCACGGGCGACATATCCGGTGGCGGTCTTTCTCACAAGAGGGCAAAACCGCCGCCGTCATCTGCCATTCTATGCTGATTCCGCCATAATCCACTTGAGCCAGATCAAGCCGGCGTTCAATCCGATATTGCCGGCATTGTTGCATGACAGAAAAACCCGATTCAACCTGGCGGAGACCTTGCAAGCGCCGGTTTCAAAACCCACTTATTAGCCAAAGGGTCGTGCCACAACGGGCGGCCCGCACATGAGGCCATGCAAGGCGTGCCAACGGGCGCCGCAGACATGGATGCTCGCAAATAGGAGAGACAAAGATGGATTTCGAGAAATTCACAGACCGGAGCAAAGGGTTCGTTCAGGCCGCACAGACCATTGCGCAGCGCGAGGATCACCAGCGCTTCCTGCCCGAACATCTGCTGAAGGCGCTGCTGGATGACGATCAGGGGCTGGCTGCCAACCTGATTGCCAAGGCGGGGGGCGACCCGAAAATCGCTCTGACACATGTGGAGGCCGCGTTGGCCAAAATCCCGAAAGTGACCGGCGGCGGGCAGCTCTATATGGATGCCCAGACCAGCAAGGTTTTCGGAGAGGCCGAGAAACTGGCCAAGAAGGCCGGCGACAGTTTCGTGCCGGTCGAGCGCCTGCTGACCGCGCTTGCCATCGTCAAATCGGAGGCGGCCGAAGCCCTCAAGGCTTCCGGTGCCACGGCGCAGAAGCTGAACGAGGCTATCAACGATGTCCGCAAGGGCCGCACGGCCGATAGTGCGGGGGCCGAGGACACGATGGAGGCGCTGAAGAAATACACG
Source organism: Paracoccaceae bacterium (assembly GCA_026982255.1). Taxonomy (GTDB): domain Bacteria; phylum Pseudomonadota; class Alphaproteobacteria; order Rhodobacterales; family Rhodobacteraceae; genus NORP23. The sequence continues at coordinate 6,758 of JALSHL010000273.1, forward strand.
CAGGACCTGACCGAAAAGGCCGCGGAGGGCAAAATCGACCCGATCATCGGCCGTGACGAGGAGATTCGCCGCACCATGCAGGTGCTGACCCGTCGCACCAAGAACAACCCGGTGCTGATCGGGGATCCCGGTGTGGGTAAAACCGCGATTGTCGAGGGGCTGGCTCTGCGCATCGTCAACGGCGACGTGCCGGATTCGATTGCCGGCAAGAAACTGCTGGCGCTCGACATGGGCGCGCTGATTGCCGGTGCGAAATACCGTGGCGAGTTCGAGGAACGCCTGAAAGCGGTTCTGAACGAGGTTACTGCTGCCGAAGGTGAAATCATCCTGTTCATCGACGAGATGCACACGCTGGTCGGCGCGGGCAAATCGGACGGGGCTATGGATGCCTCCAACCTGCTGAAACCGGCGCTGGCGCGTGGGGAGTTGCACTGTATCGGCGCAACCACGCTCGATGAATACCGCAAGTATGTCGAGAAAGATCCTGCTCTGGCGCGGCGCTTCCAGCCCGTGATGGTAGAGGAGCCGACGGTCGAGGATACCATTTCCATCCTGCGCGGCATCAAGGACAAATACGAACTCCACCACGGGGTCCGTATTTCCGACCGTGCGCTGGTGGCGGCCGCGACCCTTTCGGATCGCTACATCACCAACCGGTTTCTGCCGGACAAGGCTATCGACCTGATGGACGAGGCCGCCAGCCGCTTGCGGATGGAGGTCGATTCCAAACCCGAGGAACTCGATGCACTCGATCGCGAGATCATGCAGAAGCAGATTGAGGCCGAGGCCCTGAAACAGGAGAAAGACGAAGCCTCGAAGGACCGTCTGGAAAAACTGGAGAAGGAACTTGCCGAGTTGCAGGAGCGTTCCTCGGAATTGACCGCGCGCTGGCAGGCCGAACGTGACAAGCTGGCCGGTGCCCGTGATATCAAGGAGCAGTTGGACAATGCGCGCGCCGAACTGGATCAGGCCAAACGCGAGGGCGATCTGGCGAAAGCCGGCGAGTTGTCCTACGGCGTCATTCCGAAGCTGGAAAAACAGCTGGCCGAGGCCGAAGCTGCCGAGGCACAGGGCGAAGCGATTGTCGAGGAGGCCGTAACGCCCGAGGCCGTTGCTGCGGTGGTCGAACGCTGGACCGGCATTCCGATGGACAAGATGCTGGAAGGCGAGCGCGAGAAGCTGCTGAAGATGGAAGAGGAACTCGGCAAACGGGTGATCGGCCAGTCGCAGGCAGTGAAGGCCGTATCGGACGCTGTGCGTCGTGCGCGGGCCGGGTTGAACGACCCGAACCGTCCGCTGGGCAGCTTCCTGTTCCTCGGGCCGACTGGCGTGGGTAAAACCGAGTTGACCAAGGCACTGGCCGAATACCTGTTCGACGATGACACGGCCATGACCCGCGTGGATATGTCGGAGTTCATGGAGAAACACTCGGTCGCCCGTCTGATCGGCGCGCCTCCGGGTTATGTCGGCTATGACGAAGGCGGTGTGTTGACCGAGGCCGTGCGGCGCAAGCCCTATCAGGTGATCCTGTTCGACGAGGTCGAAAAGGCGCACCCCGATGTGTTCAACGTGCTGTTGCAGGTTCTGGACGACGGCCGCCTGACAGACGGGCAGGGCAATCTGGTGGATTTCAAGAACACCCTGATTATCCTGACCTCCAACCTCGGCTCGCAGGCGCTCAGCCAGCTTGAAGAGGGGGCGGATGTTGCCGCGGCCAAGGAACAGGTCATGGAAGCTGTGCGTGCGCACTTCCGCCCCGAGTTCCTGAACCGTTTGGACGAGATTGTTATCTTCGACCGTCTCAGCCGCGACAACATGGATGCGATCGTCGATATCCAGCTGGCGATTCTGGAAAAACGTCTGGCCCCGCGGAAAATCACGCTGGAACTGGACGAAAAGGCCCGCACATGGCTGGCCGACGCCGGTTACGACCCGGTCTATGGCGCCCGCCCGCTGAAACGGGTGATCCAGAATGCCTTGCAGAATCCGCTTGCGGAGCTTCTGCTGAGCGGCGAGGTGCTGGACGGCTCGACCATCAAGGTCTCGGCCGACGAGCACGGGCTGGTCATTACGCCGTCCTAGGCTGCTGTCGCTGTAACACTCCTCTCCCGCCTTGGCGGGGGAGGGGGTCGGGTTTCGGCGTAGTTATCCTGATTTCTCTATAAGCGGTCGGGAATTGCCGATGATGCGAACCATCGGGGTTTTGTTTTACTGGCATTCCGGATGGCCAATATGTTCTGCCCAGCCGTTTTGATTGTGTTGCTGTATTTCCGGGCGAAAGGCGCCTGACTATTCCAGCGCGGTCTCGATAATCGAATCCAGAAGGTCATTCGCCGGTGCCATCGACTCGCCTGGATATTTCTGGTGGCCGACGATGGTCCGGTCGGGATTGTCGGGTGTGGAATAGACGAAAATCGCGTAAGGGCAGAAGCCGATATTCGTAACATCCGCCTCGATAACTTCCCGCGATACTTTAGCCGAGCAGAAGTTGAAAATGACCGCATCGGAAAAAAGCACGACGTCCGAGCCGACATCCTCGCGTGTCCGTTCCAGCATATCTCCCGGATGGCTGGTGAAATCGATGGTCAGCCCGTTATCGAGGATGGCACTCTCGACGGAAAAGGAGACATTATCGACCGTATCGTCGACAGTGTAGGTCGTGAATTCCTGCGCGTGGGCGACGCTGGCCATAAGGGCGATGGCTGAAAATGCGCCGAAAAATGTCTTTGTCATGATATCCTCCTGATGTTGGCAGCTTCGAGGCTAACGGTTACATGCAAAGATGTGAATAATTTTCTGTATTTCCCTTGTTTTTCTGGGCATTTTGATCGTCCGGAAAGAAAAGTCGAAAAAATGTCATGTTTTTCGAAAAAACCGCTTGCGCGACTCTTTGTTGGGGACTAGATAGCTCTTCACCGGACGGGCGGAACGCTTGGACGGTTTGAAAAAAACGAGGTAAGTGAGCGGCTGTTGCGCTAAATGGATTTGGCGCGTAGTTGTTTG
>JALSHL010000274.1 GCA_026982255.1 Paracoccaceae bacterium
TAGATGATGATCGGTATATTGCTGGAGTCGTGAATCGCGGTGTAATGCGCAATCAACCCGCGTTGTGTCGGCTTGTTGTAATAGGGCGTGACGACCAGCGCACCGTCCGCGCCGACCTTTTCGGCAAACTGCACAAACCGGATGGCCTCGACCGTGTTGTTCGATCCGGCACCGGCAATGACCGGCACGCGCCCGTTGGCGGCCTGCACGACCACCTCGATGACGCGCTCGTGTTCCTCGTGCGTCAGGGTCGGGGATTCGCCGGTGGTGCCGACGGGGACCAGCCCGTGCGAGCCTTCGGCGATATGCCATTCGACGAGGGCCTTCAGCGCGTCTTCGTCCACCTTGCCGTTGGAAAACGGGGTGATAAGAGCGGGCATGGAACCTTTGAACATGATGGCCTCCGTCGGATGTGGGTTTCGCGCTATAGCTAGCGGCGAATTGATGCCACTGCAAGCAAGCGGGGCAAGACAAATCGGGAAATGTGGTGTAATCAGGGGCAAAACAGAAAAAACGTTGAGGCAAAATGCGGTTTTTATCCCTGACCACCGGCTATCCGGTGGCGATTTTCATCCTGTTTGCAACCATGTTGCCAGTTTCGGCTCAGTCTACCCGCGAAAGCGGAGTTCTGCTCGGGCAGGCGCTCGATGCAGTCGAGGCCGGTGACTGGGGGTTGGCCACGGCGACCGCCTCGCGGGCCGGTGATCCGGTTGTGGCCGATCTGGTGGAATGGCACCGCCTGCGCGCGGGCGAGGGTAACCTGACCGAATACGAGAATTTTATCAAACGCAATCCCGACTGGCCGGGCATCAACCTGATGCAGAAAGTGTCCGAGGAAATCATTCCCGAAGGGGTCAATCCGAACCGTATCGTTGCCTATTTCGATAACCGTCCTCCGCGCAGCGGTTGGGGCGCTTTGCGCTTGGCAGAGGCCTATCTGGCATTGGGTCAGCGGGACAAGGCCAATGCCGAGGCTGCGCGGGTGTGGAAGGAGCTATCGCTCTCGCAAGATGAACAGGATGCGTTGCTGGCCAGATTTTCTGCCGCGATGACGCCACATAATGACGAACGGATCGACCTGTTGTTATGGAAAAACCGGATCACCGAGGCGTCGCGGATGCTGAACATGTTGGCTGGCGCACAGTTGCAGTTGGCACAGGTCCGTATTGCCCTGCAAAAAGGGCAGAACGGCGTGGATAAAATGCTGGCCGAACTACCCTCTTCGGTTCGGAATGATCCGGGGCTGGCCTATGACCGTTTCCGCTGGAGGGTAAAGCGGGAGCTGTGGGACGGGGCGCAGGACATGATGCTGGAGCGTTCTGTTTCGCGCGAGGCGCTCGGGCGCCCTGAATTCTGGTCTGCAAAACGCCGGACCTATGCGCGGCGCGCCATGCGGGCAGGGAACTTCCAGACGGCCTACAGGCTGGCCAGCCAGCACTATCTGATGCCGGACGAGGCAGGTTATTCCGACCTGGAATGGTTTGCCGGCTTTGTCGCCTTGCGCAAGCTGGACGATCCGGCGCGGGCGCTGGAGCATTTCAAACGCTTCCGGGCCTCGATCAGGTCGCCGATCAGCGTCGGGCGGGCCGGTTACTGGATGGGCCGTGCCTACGAGGCGATGGGCGATACGGAAGGTGCGCGCGAGGCCTATGCGCTCGGCGCCACCTACCAGACGAGCTTTTACGGCCAGTTGGCGGCCGAACGGGGCGGCTTTCCGCCCGATCACAGCATTGCGGGTGCGGGCCTGCCGCCGGACTGGAGCCGCGAGCCGTTCCTGAAGTCGCCAGTCGTGCGGGCAGCGGTGTTGCTGGCCTATGCCGACCGTCCGGTGTTGGCGCAGCGGTTTTTCTCGCAGGCGGCAAGCGATATGACCTTGCAGCAACGCGCGGCGCTGGCGCAACTGGCACTGGATGTCGGCCAGCCCTATAGCGCCGTGAAAATCGCCAAGGATACTGCCCTGTATGGCGATGTGATCATTCAGGCCTACTACCCGATCACGGATTTTGCCGATTTCCGCGGGCCTGTGGCAACGGAACTGATGCTGGCGATTTCGCGACAGGAAAGCGAGTTCAATCCCGAAGTTATCAGTCCCGCCGGCGCAATGGGCCTGATGCAGCTGATGCCGGGCACGGCGCAGAAGGTGGCGGAGGATCTGGGGCTGGAATACAGCAAACCCAGATTGTTGGCAGACTGGGAATACAATGCCAGACTGGGCACCGAATACCTGTCGCAGATGCTGGAACGGTATAATGGCTCTGTCGTGCTGGCAGCTGCTGCTTACAACGCAGGGCCGAGTCGTGTGGACCGCTGGCTCAGGGATTACGGGGATCCGCGCTCCGGAGAGGCGGATGTGATCGATTGGATCGAGACAATTCCGTTCCGGGAGACGCGGAACTATGTGATGCGGGTGAGTGAATCCCTGTTTACTTTCCGTGCACGGCTTAAAGGGAAAGCTCCTGCCATGAGCCTGATGCAGGAGTTGAAGCGCTAGGCGCGGCGCTCGCGCCAGAAGGTGAACAGGCCGGCTCCGACAATCAGGGCAGCACCGGTGACCGTCCATAAATCCAGCGTCTCGTTGAAGACCAGCAGGCCGATGAAGGACACGAACACCAGCTGGAAATAGGCAAAGGGCTGGACGGTGGAGGCCTCGGCAACCTCGTAGGTTTTGATCAGCAGGAAATGCCCGAAGGCGCCGCTCAGCGCCAGCGCCGCCATCAGCCACCAGTCGTTGTCCTGCATGGGATCCCAGAAAAACGGCCCGACCAGCGTGACGGCCACGGCCCCCGCGACGCCGGTGTAGAAAAAGCTGGTCTCGGCGGAATCCTTGCGCGCGACGAAACGGGTCAGCAAGCCATAGATGGCAAACAGCAAGGCCGCAAGCAGCGGGACGAGAGCGGCAGGGGAAAACACCGCAAAGCCCGGGCGCAGGATGATCAGAATGCCGGTAAACCCGACACAGATCGCCAGCCAGCGCCGCCAGCCGACCCGCTCGCCCAGAACGGGGCCGGAAAGCGCGGCGATCATCAGCGGGTAAGCGGTGAAAATCGCGTGCGTGCCGATCAGCCCCAGCAGCACGAAAGACAGCACCGTAACGCCGATTTCCGCCACCAGCAGCACGCCGCGCAGGATTTGCAAAACGGGTTGTGTGGTGTGGGCGACGCGGCGAATCCCGCCCTTGCGTGCCGCCGACAGGGCGATGACAAACAGCGCGAAAAACCAGTAGCGGATCATCAGCACCGTCACCACGTTGTATTCGGCGGCCAGATAGCGCGACAACCCGTCCTGCATGGCAAAGACAAATGTCGTGGCGATCATCAGCGGAATACCGAGGCGCGGGTTGTTCACGGCATGACCCCGACGCTCATATGGCGTTTGTGGGCGAACCCTTTGCGGCGGCTGACGGCGAAACCGGCAGCTTGCAGGGCGCGGCGCACATGGCCCGCGGCGGTATAGGTGGCGAAGGTGCCGCCCGATACGGTATGCGCGCCGACGTTTGCGAGGATTTCCGGCGACCACAGGGCCGGATTGCACGCAGGGCTGAACCCGTCGAGGAACCACGTATCCGCCTTGCCGGACCACACCAGCAGGGTTTGTGTGGCGTCGCCAAGGATGACATCCAGATGCAGCGTGTCGGTTTCAAGCGTCGGTCCGGTTTTCCACGCGGCGACCAGCCGTTCGGCATAGGGGGCAAGATCGGGCCAGTGCGCCAATGCGCGGGCCATTTCGGTGGCCTCCATCGGATAGGCCTCGAAACTGGTGAAGCGCAGGGGGGTGGTGGCACCGCTGTCCTCCCATGCTTTCCATGCGGCCAGCAGGTTGAGACCGGTACCGAAACCGAGCTCCGCTATGTGGAACCCTTCGCGAAACCGCTCCGGCAGGTCGTTGCCGTCCAGAAACACATGTCGCGTTTCCGCCAGCCCGTCGGAAAGCGAGAAATACGGGTCCTCGAAACGGGTGGACACAGGCACGCCGTTTTCGCGCCATTCCACATCCGCCTTTTGCGCTTTGTTGTGTTTCATGCTTTACCCCTTGTGAGTCGGACAATGGGCAAAAGGCGGGATCATGGCAACGGTAAACACACGCGATGTGATCGTGATCGGCGGCGGCATTTTCGGCCTGTCCTGTGCGTGGTCCTGCCTGAAACGCGGGCTGTCGGTGACGGTGCTGGAGGGCAACTATATCGGTTCGGGTGCCAGTGGCGGAGTGATGGGGGCGATGTCGCCCAATGTGCCGGAACGGTGGAACGACAAGAAACAGTTCCAGCTTGATGCGCTGTTGTCGGCGGCGGAGCACTGGGCAGAGGTGGAGGAGGTTTCGGGGAAATCCACCGGTTATGGCCGTATCGGGCGGCTGATTCCGGTTATGGACGAACACGGGCTGGGCCATGCGCAAAAACGGGCGGTCGATGCGAGCACGTTCTGGCAGGGCAAAGCGACGTGGACGATCCGCGAGGCGGAGGATTACGCGCCGTGGATCGATCCGGATGCTGCACCCCTCGGGGTAGTTCACGAAAATCTGTCGGCCCGCATTTTCCCCCTCGCCGCCTGCCTTGCGCTGGCGCGGGCGATCGAGGCGAAGGGGGGAGAGATCCTCGAAGGCTGGCGGGTGACGGAGATCGGCGATCACGAGGTTTCCGGCGTTAGCGGCACGTTGAAGGCAGGCGCGGTGATCCTGTCGGCGGGGGCCGAGAGTTTTCCGTTTCTGGAACCGTTCCTCGGCCCTGATGCAGGGTTCGGGGTCAAGGGGCAGGCGGCCTTGCTGACCGGCGCGGACATGGCGAGCGCGCCGACGATATTTGCCAATCACACCTATATTATTCCGCACGCCGACGGAAAGGTGGCGGTGGGTTCGACGACCGAGAACACATGGGACGACCCCCGCTCCACCGACGAGCGTCTGAACGAGGTTATTATCCGCGCCCGCGCCATTTCTCCGCCGCTGCGCGATGCCCGCGTGGCGCTGCGCTGGGCCAACCTGCGGCCGCGGGGTAAAAAGCCCGACCCGATGCTAGGGCGCGTGCCGGGGGCCGAGGGCCTGTATCTGGCCACCGGCGGTTTCAAGATCGGCATCGGCATTTCGCACGCGGTGGGCGAGGCGCTGGCGGGAATGGTGGCCGGGGAAACTCCGTATCTACCCGAGAAATTCTTTGTCCGTCTGCCGAAACCGAAAGCATGAGAGGCGCGGGTAATCCGGCGGAAATTTTGCGCTGCCCTTGAACCGGCTCCGAGCTGCGCTTTTATATGCGGAAACACTTATGAACGAGGTCCGCCATGAGCGAGTCGAAAAAACTGACATGTCTGTCCTGCGGGGCAGTGAACAAGGTGCCTGCTGAAAAGCTCGGCTCCAAACCGAAATGCGGTGTCTGCGGCGAGGGTCTGATGACCGGCAAGGTCAAGGACGTGGATTTTGCCACGTTGCAGAAGGCCGGCAAAAAGGACGACGTGCCGCTGGTTGTCGATCTGTGGGCGCCGTGGTGTGGCCCGTGCCGGATGATGGCGCCGGAGTTTTCCAAGGCGGCGCAGGAATTGAAGGATTCGGTGCGGTTTGTGAAGATCAACACCGACACACATCAAAAGGCATTGAGCGTTTACAACGTGCGTGGCATCCCGACGATGCTGTTGTTCAAAAAGGGCAAGGAAGTGGCGCGCCAGTCCGGCGCGGCCCGTGCGCCCGAGATCGTCAAATGGGTGCGCACCCGTTCGATGTGATCAGATCATTTTGATCACATCCTTGTCGATGCCAAGCATATAGCCCTTGCGGCTGATGGTCTTGATCAGCAGTTCCGACACGATCTGGTTGCCGAGGTGGTCGCGCAGGCGTTTGATGCGCGTGGCTCCGGCGGCCTCTTCGCAGTCGCTGGCGGGTTTTCCGGTGATCATGGATTCCAGCTCCACCCCGCTGATGAATTCGCCGTCCAGGCGGGCCTCGCATAACACCGCGAGCGCCTCGCTGGCGGCTTCGGTCAGGGTGAATTCCATGTTGTTGATATAGACCTTCAATTCGCCGCGCGACAGAATCAGGCTGTTGATCTGGATGCCGGAGCGCTCGATCTCGGACAAGCGCCGGTTCATGGTGGTGATATAGGCCAGAAACACCAGTGCCGCGATCAGGATGGCGGTGGAAAACGCCAGCAGCACCAGAATGACAATGCGATAGGATGTGAGCGTGTCGGAAAACGCCGTGCCGGATTGCGCGAGTATCTCCAGCAGTTTGATCTCGGCGTTGGAATTCAGTGAATCATTTTCGACAAAGATCCGTTCTACACGGTCGTTGAAGGCATTGGCGTCCGGCAGATTATACAGCAGCGCGGCGCCGGCTATCACCAGAATTCCGATGATCAGGGCAAGGCCGATATAGACCGTCCGGTTGCCTTTTCTAGAAACGAAGGTAGTATTCTCCGGCACTGTCCATCCTCTGTGCTAAGCCTTCCGGTCCGAATAGCGATATTACCCGAAGCAGGGTCCAACCGCCAACACTAATCCGTTCGCGGGTCAGATCTCCGGCAAGCACGAAATCGGAGCAGGCGGCCTGTGGCAGTTCGATCACGCCGTAATGCAACTGCAGCGGCGCGTCTTTCTTGGCTTTGTAGTCGGCATAGCACTCGACACTGGCAGCAGCGGGGAGGGCAGCGAGCGCGCCCAGAAGCGCGAGGATATGGATAAGGTTTTTCATACCTGAAACATGCGCGGGAACGCGATGTTATGCAATAACATGCGCCGGTTTCCGGACGGTTATCCCCTATCAACGCGCCGATATTGCCTAACTTTCGGATGGTGGCCCAGTGTGAGCCTATCGATGACATGCCGCCATGGATGCGGATCACACAACAGGGCCGCTGCGCCATCACACAAGGAATATCGTTATGAAAACCAAGCTCACTGCCATCGTCACTGCCCTTTCCATAGCAGTTTCCGGCACGACTGTTACACCGGCACAGGCCGCCCCCAGCGAACGGGACGTCTGGCTGTTCCTGTTCGGGGCGGTTGCCGGAGCCGTGATCGCCAACAATACGGCCGCGACGCCTGCCCCCGCACCGCGTCCGGTTACTTTTTCCACCGGCCCGCTCAATGTGCGCCAGACCTATTCCTTCGATCTGGATCGTGGTCGCGTGACCGAGAACCGCAACGCCGATATCTGGTTTCAGGCACTCGATGGCCGTCGCCGCTATCTGAAGCCGATCAACGGTGCGAAGATCGCGGTCGGGGATCGCACCAACCGTGGTTATCGCGGTTGCTCCCGTGCCACCTATACCACGCGTCGGGTGCCGCTGAATGTGGTGCCGGAAGGGTCCTATATCTGCGTCAAAACCAGTCAGGGTCGTTACAGCCAGTTCCGCATCAACGACATCATCGGCGGGCGCAACAAGACCCTGCGTCTGGGATATACCACCTGGCAGTAAGTCCTCCCCGACTGCCAGCCCCTCGGCCCGCCGGAAACGGCGGGCCTTTTTCGTTCAGAATTCTTCGACCGAGACCACGCCGGGAACGTGTTTGATCGCGCCCTTGATCTGCGTGTTGACTGCATATTCGCCGGGCAGGGTGATTTCGACCTCGCCGGGCAGATCGGGGTGGAACAGGACCACATTGACCGGACCACGGGGGCTGCGCTTGTCCGGTGTTTGTGACAGACGGGTGGCGAGTGACGGCACGGCCTCCGCGTCGTTGATAAAGACCTTCAATCCGACAGCGGCCGCGTTCTGTACGGCGCTTTCGATGGACTGGAAGCCGCGTGCCAGCAGCTTCAACTGGCCCGATTCCATGTCGGCCTCGACCGACAAAACCACATTGGTGCCGCTGGACAGCAGATCGCCGGCGGCCTCCAGCGTGTCGGAAAATACCGTGACCTCGTAGCTGCCGCTGGGGTCGGACAGGCCGACAAAGGCAAAGCGGTTGCCGCGTGCCGATTTGCGGACCTGCACGGCTGAAATGGTTCCGGCCATTTTCGCGCCAATCTTGCGCCCCTCGGCCTTTTGCGTGACCTCGTGCAGGGTCTGGATGCGCTCGCGTTTCAGGGCGGGCATGTAATCGTCGAGCGGGTGACCGGTCAGGTAGAAGCCGAAGGCCTTGTGTTCCTCGCCCAGCCGCTCCACCGGCAGCCAGTCCTCGGGCATGGGCAGGCGGGGCGGGGGCAGGTCCTCGCCGCTGTCGCCGAACAGGCTGGACTGGCTGGAGGCCTTTTCGTCATGGCAGGCGGCGGAATAGGCGACCAGCTTGTCGAGGCTCTCGAACACCTTGCGGCGGTTGGTGTCGAGTTGGTCGAAGGCACCGGAACGCGCCAGCATTTCCAGCGGCCGTTTGCCGACCCGTTTCAGGTCCACGCGCCGCGCGAAATCGAACAGGTCCCTGAATACGCCGCCTTCGTTCCGTGCCTCGGTGATCAGTTTCATCGCCTCGGCCCCGACGTTTTTCAATCCGCCGAGGGCGTAGACCACCTTGCCATCGGCCACACTGAATCCGGCCTCGGAGCGGTTGACACATGGCGGGACGATCTCCAGCCCCAGCCCGCCGCGATCTGCCGGTTTGCGGACCTCGTCAGCATAGATCGCCAGCTTGTCGGTCAAGTGCATATCGCAGTTCATCACGCCGGCCATGAATTCGACCGGATAGTTCGCCTTCAGCCAGGCGGTCTGGTAGGACACCACCGCATAGGCCGCCGCGTGCGATTTGTTGAAACCGTAGTTGGCGAATTTTTCCAACAGGTCGAAAACCTCGGTCGCCTTGGCCTCGTCCACGCCGTTTTCCGCCGCACCCTTGGCGAATTTCGGGCGCTCGGCGTCCATGGCTTCCTTGATCTTTTTACCCATTGCACGGCGCAGCATGTCGGCACCGCCGAGCGTATAGCCCGCCATCTCCTGCGCGATCTGCATCACCTGTTCCTGATAGACGATGATGCCCTGCGTCTCGTCCAGAATATGGTCGATGGAGGGGTGTAGCAGATCGCGCTTGCTACGCCCGTTTTTCACGTCGCAGAATTTCGGGATGTTTTCCATCGGCCCCGGACGATACAGGGCCACAAGCGCGATGATGTCCTCGATACAGGTCGGTTTCATCTGGCGGAGCGCATCCATCATGCCCGCGCTCTCCACCTGGAACACCGCGACGGTCTTGGCCGAGGCGTAGAGTTCATAGGTTTTCTCGTCATCCAGCGGGATATGCCCGATGTCGATTTCCACCCCGCGCTGTTTCAGCAGGTCCAGCGCGTTCTGGATCACCGTCAGGGTTTTCAGGCCGAGGAAGTCGAATTTCACCAGCCCCGCCGGCTCCACCCATTTCATGTTGAACTGCGTTGCCGGCATGTCGGAGCGCGGATCCCGATAAAGCGGCACCAGCTCGTCCAGCGGCCGGTCGCCGATCACCACACCGGCGGCGTGGGTGGAGGCATTGCGCAGCAGACCCTCCACCTGTTGTGCGTATTCCAGCAGGCGGGCGACGACCTCTTCCTCGCGCGCCATTTCCTTGAGGCGGGGTTCGTCTTTCAGCGCCTGTTCGATGCTCACCGGTTTGACGCCATCGACAGGAATCAGCTTCGACAGGCGGTCCACCTGACCATAGGGCATTTGCAGCACCCGCCCGATGTCGCGCACAGCGGCCTTGGACAGCAGCGCGCCGAAGGTGATGATC
>JALSHL010000275.1 GCA_026982255.1 Paracoccaceae bacterium
CCGGGACCGGAACGGGCGGCGCAACGGGTGCCTCGCCCGACAGACGGGATTCAAGCTCCGAAATCCGGCGTTTCAATCCCTGCTGGCTGAAGAAAAGGTAGATCGGCAAAATGACCGAAACGCCGATAACGGCCGCGCCCAGAATAACAAAATCCATATCAATCCCCCGATGGAATAGCGGCAGACTATCCCAGAGGTAAAAATTTGCAAAGCCGGTTCACGCGAAGTAATACGCCGGTTCAGGAGGAGCACAATGCTTGTAAACATCACCACATGGCCGGGGCGCTTTGCCCTGAAACACCTGCCCGAACTGGGCGAGGCCGAGGCGCGGCTGGTCCACAACATGATCAACTATGTGGTCTGGTTGAGCCTGTTTATCGCTGTTCTGTTATATTTCGTGGTTCGTTTTTCGCCGGTCTAGCCACGCGAAAACATCCCCGCCAGCGCGTTTTTGACAATGCCCGAGACCGACGGCCGTTTCAGCGCATCGAAAGGCATCGGGCGGCAGACCTCCATCGCCGCCACGCCGACGCGGGCGGTCAGGGCGCCGTTGATCACCCCCTCGCCAAAGCGGCGCGAGATTTTCGACAAGGCCCCGCCACCGGCGACCGAGCCGATCAGGTCATCCCCGACGGACACCGCCCCCGTGGCCAGCAGATGCGTCGAGACCGCCTTCAGCAGCCGCCACGACCCGATAGTGCCGGTGCGCCCGCCGTAAACCTCGGCAATCCGGCGCACCATGCGCACATTGGCGGCCAGCGCCACGGCCACATCGGCCAGCGCCAGCGGGATCAGCGCCGTTGCGCCGGCCACATTGCGCGCCGCGCCCTGAATTTCCGCCACCGCCGCCTGATCGAGCGGCCCCATCAGGCTGCGCTCGGCGACGGCAATCAGGTCCGGCGCGTCCAGCACCTGTTCTTCCGTTTCGCGCAGGCTCCGGCGGGCCCAGCGCATTTCCTCGCGCCCCGCATATAATCCTGCCAGACGTTTCAAAACCGTTAACGCCGCGCTCCGCTCGCCGGACTTCGCCCGTCGCACATCCGATTTCAGCGCGTCGATTTTGGCAAGCCGCGCAAATCCCGCCAGCTCGCGCAGGATCAACAGCAACAGGATCACCCCGACCAGCGCAATCAGGCCGAGCGCAATCCGCCCCAGCAACTCGTTGCGCGCCAGCAATCCGGTGGCGAAATCCCAGAGCGTCACCGAAACCATCATCCCGACCAGCGCCGAGGTTGTCCCCCAGAATAACCGCCCGAGCCAGCCCGTTTTGCGCGCGGCCATCGCCGTGACCTGCTGCATGGCCTGCCCGCCGACCTCGGGCACCGGCGGCGCGGTTTCGGGGGTCTCGGGCAGGGTTTCGGCCTCGATCACCACCGGCCCGCGCCGGATTTTTCCGTTCTCGTTCACAACCTGTCTCCGATCAGAAATTCCGCGGCCTTGTCCAACCGGATATGCGGCAGACCCGCGCCCTCCTTGCGGCTCAGGACCGGCGGGGCGAAGTGCATGACGGCGAAATCCCCGTCCAGCCACGCCGCCGCGCCCCGTTTGGCGGGCGACAGCAGATGCGCCGGATCCGCAGGCAGGTCCCCCGCATACATCGCCGCCGATTTGCCGGTCTCCAGCAACACGCCCTGCACGCAATCCAGCGTCTCGCCCCCGTGTTTCAGCGTGGTTTCGACCGTGGCACGCAGGCTGGCAATCGCCACGGCTTCGGTCTTCGCCCCCTTGAAATCGGCGCGATCCTTCGCCTCGCGCAGCAGCGCGCGCAGGAAGGCGCGCAGTTGCGGATGCTGGCTGTGGTACAGGTAGTCGGCCTTGGTCGCGGCGAACAGGACTTTTTCCACCCGCTTGCCGAGGATGCCCGAGAGCCAGGAGTTTTTACCCGGCCTGAAGCTGGTCAGAATATCGCCCATCGCGCCGCGCAGGTCCTCGACCGCCTGCGGGCCGGCATGGATCGCGCCGAGCGCATCGACCAGCACGATCTGGCGGTCGATGCGCGCGAAATGGTTGCGGAAAAACGGTTTGACGACCTTGCGTTTGTAAGCCTCGAAGCGGCGCTCGAATTCGCCATAGAGGGTTTTCGATTTGCGTTTTTGCGGTGCCTCCAGCGGCGCGAAGGTCAGCGCCGGAGAGCCTTCGAGGTCCCCGGGCAGCAGGAAACGCCCCGGCGCACAGGCGGAGAAACCGGCCTCGCGCGCGTCGGACAGATAGGCGGTGAAAGCGCGGGCAAGCGCCTGCGCCTTTTCCTCCTGCAGCGGGGCGGACGGGTCGCTTTGCTCCAGCTCCGCAAGCCAGCTTGCCGACAGCGCCGCGCGCGCCGGTGTGCGGGCCTGCGCCAGCGTCGCGGCGGACCATTCGGCGTAGGACTGGTTCAACAACGGCAGGTCGAGCAGCCATTCGCCGGGGTAGTCGACAATATCCAGATGCACCGTGCGCAGGCCGCGCACGCCCGAAAGCAACCCCTTGGGCCGCACCTTCAGCGAGATGCGCAACTGGCTGATCGAGCGGGTCGAATGCGGCCAGTGCGGCTGGCTGCCGGTCAACGCCGCGAGGTGGGTTTCATAGTCGAAACGCGGGATGGTGTCGTCCGGCTGCGGCTGCAGGAATGCCGTGACGATCCGCCCCTCGGCGGCGGCCAGAAGTTGCGGCATGCGTCCGCGATCCAGTAGGTTGGCGACCAGCGAGGTGATAAACACCGTCTTGCCGGCGCGCGACAGCCCTGTCACCCCGAGTCGCACGACAGGTTCGAACAACTCGCCCACGCCGTCGGCCGCGTCCTCGATGGCGCGTCCGAGCGAATCCGTAATGCTGCCAATTCCCATGCGGGCCTCTCGCGTTGTGCCGAAACCATATAATCAGCAATTTGCGAAATACCACAATCCCTTGGCAAACGGCGGATTCCGCGCTAGGTGCAGCCCATGCCCCGTTTTGCGCTCAAAATCGAATACGACGGCCGACCGTTTTGCGGCTGGCAACGCCAGATGGACCTCGCCACCGTGCAGGGGACGATCGAGGTGGCGGTGCGCAAGCTCGATCCCGATTGCACCGGTATTCAGGGCGCAGGGCGCACGGATGCAGGCGTGAATGCGACCGGACAGGTGGCGCATGTGGACCTGCGGCGCGACTGGGACCCCTTTCGCCTGACCGAGGCGCTAAACTTCCATATCAAGCCCGCGCCCGTGGCGATTCTGGCGGCGGCGCGGGTGGATGACGATTTCCACGCCCGTTTTTCCGCAATCGAGCGGCGATACCTGTTTCGCGTGGTGTCGCGGCGCGCGCCGATGACCTTCGACAAGGGCATGGCGTGGCGGGTCCCGCATGTGCTGGATGCGGATGCGATGCAGCGGGCCGCGGACTACCTGCTGGGGAAACATGATTTCACCACCTTCCGGTCGTCGCTTTGTCAGGCGGCCTCGCCAGTGAAAACGCTGGACGAGCTGCGGGTAGAGGTGGCCCCGCGCGACTTCGGCACCGAATATCATTTCCACGTGCGTGCCCGCAGTTTTCTGCACAACCAGGTCCGCAGTTTTATCGGCACGCTGGAACGGGTCGGCGCGGGGGCCTGGCCGCCGGAACAGGTACGCGAGGCGCTGGAGGCGAAGGATCGCGCGGCCTGCGGTCCGGTAAGCCCGCCGCACGGATTGTATCTGGCGGCGGTAAAATATCCTGATGATCCGTTCAGCCAAAAATAAAGTCATCCTGTGAAAACATCGAGAAATCGAGCGGCGTGCCGTCGATGCTGTCGAGGATCAGCGTGTCGCCGCTCATTTCCAGCGTCGCGCCGTTGGCGGTCGGGGTGATGGCGATGTCTGTGTAGCTGTAAAGCATGGCGTAATCGCTCATATCCAGACGATCGATGCCGATTTCGAAATCCATCACGCGGTCGGTGCGGGTTTCGGAGACAAACTCGAAAATATCGGCCCCCGCCCCGCCCCAGAGGGTATCCGGCCCGCGCCCGTCCACCAGCCGGTCGTCACCATCCAGACCATAGAGTGTGTCCGCCTTGCCGTGACCGAAAATCGTGTCGTCGAGCGCCGTGCCGGTCAGGGAGTCGGGTTCCGGCCCGCCGCGGATCAGGTTGTCGCCGTTGGGAATCGACAGGACGAACTGCGTGAATCCCTGATCGGTGGCGGAACCGGCAAAAACCGTGACCTCGCCATTGGCGACGCGCGCGGTGATGGAGGTGACGTTTTGCAGGGCGGTGCCGGCGGTATCGACCACGGTGTCGAGCAGTTTCAACTGGCCCCTGTAGGTGACCTCGAACAGGGAAATGCCGTCATCGGCCCCGCCCGCCAACAGATAGTCGCGACCGTTCAGGTCGAACGTCTCCAGCGCCTGCACGCCTGCGAAACGAGTGCCGAGCGTATCGGTGGCCGTCTGCACCTGTTGCAACCTGCCGCCCGCCGAGACGCGGAACACCAGCAGGGAGTCGGTGCCGGCCGAGGCCATGATGACGAAGGCGCGGTCCATGCCGTCCACGGCGACCAGATCGGTGACGCCGCTGAAACCGCCCTCGGACGGGGGGGCGCGGTCGCGCTGGATGTAGCTGCCGTCGGCGGCGATTTCAAAGGATTCAAGCCCCGTATCCTGCCCCGAGGCGATGAACAGAAAATTCTTGCCGTGCATCACCGCGCTTTCCATCGCCGTGATGTCGCCGAGATACATTTGCGCCGTGTCGGCAATCCAGCGCGGGGTGGTGAGCGCCGCCCCTGCCCCCAGATCGAAGCCGAAAAATCCGCTGCGCCCCCAGATGCCGCCGAACAGATAGGTCGCGCCGCCGGTATCGACGCTGGCACTCATGGACCAGCCGGAATAGGTGCCCGCAGCGTCCGAATAGCTGGCCGCGAGGGTCAGCAAGCCGTCGCTGCCAAGGGTATAGACCGACTGGTTGTTGTCGAACTCGCCGGAGGGCAGCACATAGGTCGTGCCCGCCAGCGTGAACACGTCGAGCGCCGCCACACCTTGCGTGCCGGACCCCGGCGACAGCAGGATATCGTCGCGCGCTACCAGCGAATTGTCAGCCATGATTTCATAGCTGCTGATGCCGCCATCCGCCGCCCCCGCGACCAGCAGGTAGCTGCGACTGACAACATCCAGCACCGCCATGTCCGACAGGCCCTGAAGCTGGCGGTCGGGCGAGTCGAATTCGCTGTATATCGGTTGCAGGGTTATCGTCATGGTCCCGCCACGCTGGGGCGATTCCGTTAAGCAATGCTGAACGGGGCGGCAGGTTTATGCCCGCCGCCCCGTCAAAATACCTATATTTTTATTCAAATCAGGTGTTGAACAAGAAGTGCATCACGTCGCCGTCCTGCACGATATATCCCTTGCCCTCGGAGCGCATTTTTCCCGCCTCTTTCGCGCCCTGCTCGCCGCCGTATTCGACAAAATCGTCATAGGCAATGGTCTCGGCACGGATGAAGCCGCGCTCGAAATCGCCGTGGATGACGCCGGCGGCCTGCGGGGCGGTGGTGCCCTTGTGGATGGTCCAGGCGCGGGCCTCTTTCGGGCCG
Source organism: Paracoccaceae bacterium (assembly GCA_026982255.1). Taxonomy (GTDB): domain Bacteria; phylum Pseudomonadota; class Alphaproteobacteria; order Rhodobacterales; family Rhodobacteraceae; genus NORP23. The sequence goes on from JALSHL010000275.1 coordinate 5,514, forward strand.
ACGGTGAAATAGGTCTGCAGGTCCAGCAGCGCGTATCCGGCCTTGATCAGGCGGTCCAGTCCGGCCTCGTGCAGGCCCATTTCCTCGAGGAACATTTCGGCCTCTTCGGCGTCGAGTTGCGAGATTTCCTCCTCGATAGCGGCCGAAATCACCACGGCGGCCGCGCCCTGTCCGGCAGCCATTTTCGCCACAGCTTCGGAGTGGGCGTTGCCGGAGGCGGCGTTTTCTTCCTCCACGTTGCAGACATACAAAACCGGTTTGGTGGTCAGCAGTTGCAGCATGTTCCAGGTTTTGGCGTCCTCGTCCGCGATGTCCACCGTGCGGGCCGGTTTGCCGTTTTCCAGCGCCTCTTTCGCCGCCAGCAACAGGCGCTGCTGGTCGAGCGAGTCCTTGTCGCCGCCCTTGACCTTACGCACGAGATTCTGCAGCCGTTTCTCGATGCTTTCCAGATCGGCGAGCATCAGTTCGGTTTCGATGGTCTCCGCGTCCTCGACGGGGTTTACGCGGCCGTCGACATGGGTGACGTCGTCGTCCTCGAAACAGCGCAGGACGTGGGCGATGGCGTCGCATTCGCGGATGTTGGCGAGGAACTGGTTGCCGAGGCCCTCGCCTTTGGAGGCACCTTTCACCAGTCCGGCGATGTCCACAAAGGTCATCTGTGCGGGCAGAATGGCCTTCGATCCGGCGATTTCGGCCAGCGTGTCGAGGCGCGCGTCGGGGACGGATACGACGCCGGTGTTCGGCTCGATGGTGCAGAAGGGGAAGTTCGCCGCCTGCGCCGCCGCCGTGCGGGTCAGCGCGTTGAAAAGGGTCGATTTGCCGACGTTGGGCATGCCGACGATACCGGTTTTGAAGCCCATGACAGCCTCCGTTTGGGGATACGTTTGCGGGGCTTCTAGGGGGTGGGCGGCGCGGGATCAAGTGGCGAGGCGGAATCGCCATTGATTTTCCCGCCTCTTTCAAGCAAACCATGCCCCAAACCGGAGGGATGAGATGACTCGTATCGACAGCAAATTCGCGGCGTTGAAGGCCGAGGGAAAATCGGCCTTTGTGTCCTTTGTCATGGCGGGCGATCCCGACTATGATGCCTCGCTCGAACTGGTGCGGGGGTTGCCGGCGGCGGGGGTCGATGTGATCGAGCTGGGCATGCCGTTCACCGACCCGATGGCCGACGGTCCGGCGATCCAGCTGGCAGGGCAGCGGGCGCTGGATGCCGGGATGACGCTGGAGCGGGTGTTGCAGATGGTGCGGGATTTTCGCGCCGGCGACGACAGCACGCCGATTGTGCTGATGGGCTATTACAATCCGATCTATTCCAAAGGCGTCGAGCATTTTCTGGCCGAGGCGAAAGAGGCCGGTGTTGACGGGCTGATCGTCGTGGACCTGCCTCCGGAGGAGGACAGCGAACTGTGCATTCCGGCGCTGGCGGCGGGGATCGATTTCATCCGTCTGACCACGCCGACGACGGATGACAAGCGGCTGCCGAAGGTGATGCAGAATACCTCGGGCTTTATCTATTACGTTTCGGTTACCGGCACGACGGGCGCAGCGGCGGCGGATGCCTCGGCCGTGGCGCCGGAGGTGGCGCGGATCAAGGCGGCGACAGACCTGCCGGTTTGCGTGGGATTCGGCATCAACACGCCCGAGGCGGCGCAATCCATTGCAGGGATTGCCGACGGGGCGGTGGTCGGCACCGCGATCATCAAAGAAATGGCCGCGGGCAAGCCGGTGGCCGAGGTGCTGGAGTTCGTCAAAAGCCTCGCCGACGGCGCGCATCGCGGGTAAGGCCCCGTCCGCATTCATCCCGCCTGCGTTGTCTCCATCACCCGAAGCACGTTGCCGCCCATGATTTTGGCAAGGGTTTCGTCGGAATACCCCCGTTTCATCAAAGCTCCGACAACCAGCGGCATCTTGCGATAGGTTTCCAGAACAGGCTTGTAATTGGCGTCCATATCGGACCCCATGGCCACATGGTCTTCGCCCACGGTTTCCACCAGAAAATCAATCCGGTCGATGAATTCCGCCAGCGTGGTTTCCCCGATACCGACGGGCCATGCCCCGATATAGCCGCCGGTGCCGGCAATCGCCTGTGCCACATCGCGGTCGATGAAACGCGGGTTTTGCAATGCGTCCGTATTGATATGGGTATGGGTAATGACAACGGGTTTTGTGGCCACTGAAACCGCGTCAAGAACGGTTTGTTCCGACGCATGCGACAGATCCGGGACGATACCGACACCGTTCATGGCCTGCACGACCTCGCGCCCGAAACCGGTCAGTCCGCGATTGCCGATTTCCCCGGTCATAATATCGCCCAGCGTATTGTTATGATAATGCACCAGTGTCAGCATACGCACGCCGTCGTCAAATACCTGTTGCAGACGGGTCAAATCCTGATCCAGAAAATCCGCCCCCTCCATGGCCAGAATCATACCGATCCTGCCTGCCGCCTTGGCGGCGCGCACGTCCGCGGCGGTGCGACAGATAGCGGCTTTTCCGGCCACCTCGATTGCTTGCAGGTCGGCAATCTGCCGACGATAGCTTTCCCAGGCTTCGCCAGGAGCAAATTCGCGCTCCGGAATCAGCCCGCTATCGCCCAGCGTCAGCAACTGGATATCGGCAACGCCGTTGAATACGGCTCCGTCAACTCCGCCGGCGCGCATATCGGAGAGGGTGCGGCCTTCGAAAGTGCCTCCAAGAAGCTTGTAGAGCTTGATCTTGAAGCTGAGGTTTTCGGCGCTTTTCAAGAAGGTTCGTCCCGGGTGGGCGTGGCTGTCCACAATCGGATTGGACGCCATAAAAGCACGCGCGGTGGCCATTTCGGCGTCGCTCAGGGTGAACCCAACCGCAGGCGGGTCAGGATGCAGTATCGGGCGAAGGCCAAACCAGTACCCCACCGCCCCCAGTCCCAAAAGCGCTCCACCGCCAATCACGAGTTTCCGCCGCGTTCCCATATGTAAACCTCCCGTTTTTGTGGGCAGCCGGTTACATCTCTGGTCTTCCGTCCATATCCCCTACTGGATACGCAGCCTGCCAGACACCACCCCAGCCGCACCTTGTCGCGCAAGCAGACATTCAAGTTATACAAAAATCAATCTTCAGGATGTAGACCTATTTGATCCCTGCCGCTTTCAACCGTTTTTCCAGCGCCTCGACGTCGCCGGTGAAATGGTGGACCTGCCAGCCGCAGGCGTCCGCGGTTTCGCAGTTGTCGGCGCAGTCGTCGATCAGGAGCAGGTCTTCGGGTTCTACCGACAGCTCGTCGGAAATCATGTCGAAGAAACCCTCCTCCGGTTTGGCGACGCCCATCAGCCCCGAGGCGAAGATGCGGTCTACACGGTCCTCGAATCCCAGATCGGCGGCGATGAACTGGGTGCGCATAGCCTCGTTGTTGGTGCCCAGCACATTGCGGAAATTGGCGGCGCGGGCGCGGTTCAGCAGGGCGAGCATGCGTTCGTCGAGGTTGTAATCCTCCTGAAACCAGAAATCGAGGATGTTGCGCAGATCGCCAAGATAACCCACCGTTCCGGCCCAGTCGGCCAGCACGTCGAGCAGGCTCATCTCGCCAATGATCACATCGTGAAAACGGTCGTTGAAGACGATTTCCGAGAATGTCTCGATCGAATGGCCGAACTCCGCCTCGAACCCGTCCTGCCATGTGTAGCGGCCGTCGACAGTATTGCGGTTCAGGACTCCGTCGAAATCCCAGACGATGGTATCTATTGTTGTCATGCCAAATCCTCTTGCTTCCCTTTGCATATCGTCATTATGTCGGAAATGAAAAGGGGAATGCCGCCGGTGGATTGCATTGCCCCGCCAAACCGGTAAACAAAACGGACCGGAACAGCCATTGCGAGGCCAGCCATGCCGATCATCACCAATATCCAAGACCTGAAAACGCTGTATAAACGCCGCGTGCCTAAAATGTTCTATGACTACGCCGAAAGCGGGTCATGGAGCGAGCAGACGTTTCGCGAGAACTCCTCGGATTTTGCCGAGATCCATCTGCGCCAGAAGGTGGCGGTGGATATGTCGGGGCGCTCCACCGCCAGCACCATGGTCGGGCAGGA
>JALSHL010000276.1 GCA_026982255.1 Paracoccaceae bacterium
TGATGCCGCGCGCGACAATCCAGAAGGTGATATGCGGCGCCTGCTTGCGCCCGTCGGTGAAATTTGTCGGGCCGGGCTTGATCGTCTCGAACAGAAACTCGCCCGTGTCGGGGTCGGCGGGGCAGCGACCAAAACCGCAAAAGGCGGGATCGTTGCCCTCGTTTCCGTCATAGATTCCGCTGGCGTCCGCCTGCCATATCTCGACCAGCGCGTCCTTGACCGGCGCACCGGTGCCATCGAACACGATACCGCGCACGGTGATCCGCTCGCTCCTGGTATCCTCGCACAACATCTTCGCGCCGAGGTCCTCGGCATAGACCCCCTCGATACCGCAGAAATTCGGTGTGCAGCCGATATGCACATAGGGGCCGGCGGTCTGCGACGGAGTTTCGCGGTAGATATGTTTCATCATTTCCATCAGTTCCCCTCCAGCCGGTTTTCAAACATCGTCGAGCGTCGCCCACGCAGGATCACATCGAAACGATAGACCAGCGCGTCCATCGGCAACGAGGCCTTCAGGTCCAGCTTCGCAATCAACTGCTCGATACCCGCCTTGTCCGGGATGCTCGACACGATCGGGCATTTCCAGATCAGCGGATCCCCCTCGAAATACATCTGCGAGATCAGCCGCTGCGCAAAGCCCGACCCGAACAGCGAGAAATGGATATGCGAGGGGCGCCAGTCATTCACCCCGTTCGGCCACGGATATGGCCCCGGCTTGATCGTGCGGAACCGGTAGGAACCGTCCAGCGCGGAAACCGTGCGCCCGCACCCGCCGAAGTTTTCGTCGAGCGGCGCCAGATAGCCGTCCTTTTTATGCCGGTAACGCCCGCCCGCGTTGGCCTGCCAGACCTCGATCAGGACGTTCGGCACCGGATGGCCGTTTTCGTCGAGAATACGCCCCTCGACGATAATCCGTTCGCCAATCGGCAACCCGTCCCCCTTGGCGTAGTTCAGCACCATATCGTTGTCGAGCGGGCCGAGCAGGCTATGCCCGAAACGCGGACCGGTTTCCTCGGAAGGGGTGGTCGGCAGCGACAGCAGCGGATGCGTCGGCGAGCGTTTGATGCTGGTCTTGTATTGCGGCGTCAGGGCAGGGGGCTGCCAGCTCCTGTCGCGGTGGATGAATGCGGTTCTGCTCATGCCTCGCCCTCCATTTCGGCCAGCGTTTCCTTCACAACCTTCAGTGCGTGGTTCGCCCGTGGCACACCGGCATAAACCGCGACGTGCAGCATGACTTCCAGTATATCCTCGCGCGTGGCGCCGGTATTGGCGGTGGCGCGGGTGTGCAAGGCCAGTTCCTCGAAATTTCCCAGCCCTGCCAGCAGGGCCAGCGTGATCATCGAGCGTTCGCGCCTGCTGATGTTCGGACGCGCCCAGACCGAGCCCCAGGCCCCTTCGGTGACAAACTCCTGAAACGGCGCGTCGAATCCGGCGGTGGCTCTGCTGTCCACATAGGAATCGCCGAGAACCTCCCGCCGCACAGCCATCCCCTTGTCAAAATGTTCAGACAATGCCGTTCTCCTGCATAAAGGCGGTGATCAGCGCTGCGGTTTCAAGGGGTTGCTCCACGCAGGGCAGATGTCCGGCCTTGCGGATGACCTCGAAGCGGCTGCCGGCAATCAGACTGGCGGTCTCGGCCACCAGATCGGGCGGGGTGGAGCCATCCTCGGCTCCGGCAATCGCCAACACCGGCAGGCTCAGACGCGCGGTGCTGTCGAACAGGTCGGTTTCGGCAATCGCCTGTGAGCAACCGACATAGCCCTCCACCGGTGTGCGGCATAGCATGTGGCGCCATCCGGCCAGTTCATCCGCATTGTTTTCATGAAAAGGTCTGGAAAACCAGCGCTCAAGAATGCTTTCTTCGAGTGAGGCAATGCCGCCCTCGCGCACGGCGCGCACGCGGTCCTCCCAGATTTGTTCGTTGCCGATTCTGGCGGCCGTATCCATCAGAACCGCCGCTTTCAGCAAATCCGGCCGCTCCGCCGCCAGCCCCTGCGCGATCATACCGCCAATGGACAGCCCCACCATCATCGCCTGTCCTATCCCGAGCGTATCGAGAATCGCCGCGGCATCCTGCACCAGATCCCCCATGAAATAGGGGGCATCCGGTGCATCTGTCAGCCCGTGCCCGCGCGTATCATACCGGATGAAACGCAAACCGTCGGGCAGGTGGGGCAGCAGGGCATCCCAGACCCGCAGATCGGTGCCCAGAGAGTTGGAAAACAGAACCGGAAACCCGTCCGGCGATCCGTCAATCCGGATGTGCATCCGGATTCCGTTGGCCTTGATGATACGCATGCGAACCTCCCTGTCGAAACACAGGATACACATCGCTGCCTGCAAGTAAAACAGGAAAGAAAACGGGGCGGAAACAGGGAATTTTACGGATTTCGGAAATGTGCAAATATTCCTCTTGCCGCCCCCAATCCGAATTGCTATATCGCCCTCACCGACGCGAAAGCGTGCCCTGTTCCGGCGTAGCTCAGTGGTAGAGCAGTTGACTGTTAATCAATTTGTCGTAGGTTCGATCCCTACCGCCGGAGCCACATTCCCCCCGATTTCAAGACCTTAAGCGACGATGATCCGGCTGCCGACCGCAACGCGGTCATACAGGTGGATGATGTCCTGATGGATCATGCGCACGCAGCCGCTGCTGACCGCGCGACCGATGGAATAGACATCGGAATTGGAATGCACACGGTAAAGCGTGTCGCGCCCGTTCTGATAGATATACAGACCGCGCGCGCCCAACGGATTGTTCGGCCCCGGGTCCATACCGCCGTTCGCGGCACTATAGGGTTCGAGCGAGGGGTCCCGCGCGATCATCTCGGCCGGCGGGGTCCAGCGCGGCCATTTCTGTTTGCGCCCGATGATCGCCTCGCCTTTCCAGCCAAATCCGGCGCGGCCCAGACCGACGCCGTAGCGCATGGCAATGCCGTCTTCCTGCACATGATACAGATAGAAAGTGGAGGTATCGACATAGATCGTGCCGGGCGCCTCGCCGGTGGGGTCCACGACCTCGCGACGATAGAAACCCGGGTGGATTTTCTCCGGCGGGATGGCCGGCACGGGGAAACGCTCGTCGGGCAGCGGTCCATAAAGCACCGTCGGGTCGGGCGCCTTGCTGCTGAGGGCCGGCGTCACCTCGCACCCTGCAAGGGCAAGAGCGGACAGGCTCGCCCCTCCGGCAAGAAGGCTTCGGCGGCTGATGGTGTGGCTGAAAGACATGGTATACCCTTGTAAATATGCAAAACTTGATATCGCCTCCGGACAACCGGAAGCGTCAAGAGGATGCAAAAGCCCCGACGGGGTTTCAAGGGTTATTCGGGGGAATCACCGGAAATAACGTAGGATCGGGCCAGATGGGCGGTCGCCTTGCCCCAGTCCGAGGCTTTTACCCGCGCCTGATGTGCCTCGAACGCCGCGCGGTCGCGAAACCTTTCGTTAACCAGATAGCGTTCCGGATTCGCCGGATCGGGACGTACATCGAAGGAAATGCACCCCGCCTCGGCACGGGTCAGGGCGATATGCTCCGGCAGATGCGCCTCGACAACCGGCAAATCGGCCTCGGGCACCTCCAGATATCCCGTCAGGGTCACTCCCATTCGATGGTGCCCGGCGGTTTGGAGGTGATGTCATAGGTCACACGGTTGATGCCCTCGACCTCGTTGATGATCCGCGTTGCGGTCTCGCCAAGAAATTCATGCGTGAACGGATAATAATCCGCCGTCATACCGTCGACCGAGTTCACCGCCCGCAGCGCGCAGGCAAAATCATAGGTGCGCCCGTCGCCCATCACGCCGACCGTGCGCACCGGCAGAATGGCGACGAATGCCTGCCAGATATCGTCATAGAGACCATGTTTGCGGATCTGGTCCATATATACTGCATCGGCCTCGCGCAGGATGTCGATTTTCTGGCGCGTGATCTCGCCCGGGCAGCGTATGGCGAGGCCCGGACCGGGGAAGGGGTGGCGACCGACGAAACTGGCGGGCAGGCCCAACTCGCGCCCCAGCGCCCGCACCTCGTCCTTGAACAGCTCGCGCAGGGGTTCGACCAGTTCCATATCCATGCGTTCGGGCAAGCCGCCAACATTGTGGTGGCTCTTGATAGTGACCGAGGGGCCGCCGGAAAAGCTGACACTCTCGATCACATCGGGATAGAGCGTGCCCTGCGCCAGAAACTTCGCGCCGCCCACGGATTTCGCGTGTTTTTCGAACACGTCGATAAACAGCTTGCCGATGATCTTGCGTTTGGTTTCGGGGTCGGATTGCCCCTCCAGTTCGCCCAGAAACAGTTCGGACTCGTCCGCATGGACCAGCGGAATATTGTAGTTGTCGCGGAACATCGAGATCACCTCGTCCGCCTCGCCCTTGCGCATCAGGCCGGTATCGACAAACACGCAGGTCAGCTGGTCGCCGATCGCCTCGTGGATCAGCACCGCCGCGACCGAGGAATCGACCCCGCCGGACAACCCGCAAATCACCTTGGCATCGCCCACCTGTTCGCGGATTTCGGCAATCGCCTGTTCCTTGTAGGCCCCCATCGTCCAGTCGCCGGTAAAGCCCGCCATGTCGGTGAAATTCTTCAGCAGGCGCGCGCCGTTCGGCGTGTGGTGGACCTCGGGATGGAACTGCGTGCCATAGAATTTCCGGTCCGCATCCGCGATGATCGCATAGGGCGCGTTCGGCGAGGTGCCGATGATCTCGAACCCCGGTGCCATTTCGGTGACGCGGTCGCCGTGGGACATCCAGACCTCTTCGGGACCGTTTTCGAACAGACCGGCAAAAATCGGATCGTTTTCGTGATTGCCCGCAGGCTCGACAAAGGCGCGGCCGAATTCGGCGTGGTGACCGCTTTCGACCTTGCCGCCAAGCTGCTCCATCATCACCTGCTGCCCGTAGCAGATGCCAAAGATCGGCAGCCCCATTTCGAACAGTTCCTGCGGTGCGCGCGGGCTGTCCGGTTCCGTCACGCTGGCCGGCCCGCCGGACAGGATCACGGCCTTGGGGGCAAAGGCGCGGATGCTTTCGGCGGTGACTTTGTTGAACGGGTGGATTTCGCAATAGATATTGCTCTCGCGCAAGCGTCGCGCGATCAGCTGCGTTACCTGCGAGCCGAAATCGATGATGAGAAGGCGGTCATGTGTTTGTGTGCTCATGGCCGCTGTTTAGGGTGCGGGGCGGATTCGCGCAAGGTGTCGCGGATGGTCGTTATGTTGGCGGTTTCGGGCGGGGGAATTTTACGGGGCGCCTATAATGAAGCCTCGCAGAACAACTTCAGGATTGCGCCCATGTCCCTTGAACAGAACCCGCCCCGTCGCCGCGCCCGTGGAGGCGGAGCCGCGCGCCGCGCCGAACGCAACGCCCCGAAATTCGAGGCAGCGAAATACATCGAACGCAACATTCCGAACTTCGGGATCCTGAATGACGAGGCGCTGGAACTGATCGAACACAACGCCGAAACCGTGCTGGCGGAAATCGGCGTCAATTTCGTGGATACGCCCGGGGCACTGGACCTGTGGCGCGAAGCCGGTGCCGATGTGGATGGCGAGCGCGTGCGCATCCCGCGCGGTCTGGCACGGGAACTGTGCAAAACCGCCCCGTCGCGCATTGTCCAGCACGCCCGCAATCCCGAGCGCACGGTGGAAATCGGTGGCAACACGCTGGTGCTGGCCCCGGTTTACGGCCCGCCTTTCGTGCGCGATCTGGAGGGCGGCCGCCGCTATGCCACCATGGCGGATTTCGAAAAATTCGTGAAACTCGGCTATATGTCGAAATACCTGCACCATTCCGGCGGCACGGTGTGCGAGCCGACCGATGTGCCGGTCAACAAGCGGCATCTGGATATGCTCTATGCCCATATGACGCTGACCGACAAACCTTTCATGGGATCTGTCACCGCGCCGGAACGGGCGGTAGATTCGGTGGAAATGTCGAAAATCCTGTTCGGCGCGGATTTCGTTGACCGCAACGCGGTGATGACCAGCCTGATCAACATCAACTCGCCCCTGACATTTGACCCGATCATGGTCGGGGCACTCGATGTCTATGCCCGGGCCAATCAGGCCTGCATCATCTCGCCGTTTATCGTCGGCGGGGCGATGGCGCCGGTCTCGGTGGCCGGAACGCTGACGCAGGTTTTTGCCGAGGTGCTGGCCGGTGTCGCCTATTCGCAACTGGTGCGCAAAGGCGCGCCGGTGATTTTCGGCACTTTTGTGACCTCTATCGACATGAACTCCGGCGCGCCGACCTTCGGCACGCCCGAGGCGGCGAAAATCCTCTACGGGGCAGGGCAGCTGGCGCGGCGCCTGGGATTGCCGTTCCGCTCCGGCGGCGGGCTGTGCGGCTCGAAGCTGCCCGATGCGCAGGCGGGGTATGAAACCGCCAATACGCTGAACGCGGCCCTTCTGGGCGGGGTCAACTTCATGCTGCACGCCTGCGGCTGGCTGGAGGGCGGTCTGGTGTCGAGCTTCGAGAAATTCGTCATGGACGCCGACCAGCTCGGCGCGCTGCACTCCATTGCCGCCGGTGTGGACCTGAGCGAAAACGGGCAGGCGATGTCGGCTATTGCCGAGGTCGGACCAGGGGGGCACTACCTGGGCTGCCAGCACACGCAGGCGAATTTCAAGGATGCCTTCTGGCGTTCCGACGTGCTGGACTACAAACCCTTCGAGCAATGGTCGGACGAGGGCGCGCCCGACACGGTGCAACTCGCCAATGCGCGGGTGAAAAAACTGCTGTCGGAATACCAGAAACCCGCGCTCGATCCGGCGATTGACGAAGCCTTGCAGGCCTATGTCGCGCAGAAGAAAGAAAGCATGCCGGACGCTTTCGGCTAGGCGGCCTGTTTCATTTCCAACGGTTGGCCCGCCTCGGCCAGAAGCGCCGTCAGCACAGTAACATGGCGGCGCGGGCTGTAGTTCACGTCATGCGCCTTGCGAAGCGCCTCCATCCGCGCTTCCTCGGCCAACAGCGAATCCAGCAGGCGGTTCCCGTAAAGGGTGAGCGGGATTCCCCCGATGCTTTTCAGATAGCGCTTGCGACTGTATTCGCCAATTCCGGCCCGCGCCGTCCGGATCAGGATCTTCGGGCGGGACAGGGTGGCGAGTGTGTCATGTATGTTGGTCATTTCGATCTCCTTTCTTGATAATTGCACCAAACCTAACGCAACCTTAGGTGGTGTTGCGTTTTCGTGCGATCGCGCGCTCGCAGCCAAGGCGCCGAACTGTCTGGCAAATCGAATTAACCGATCCTTTACCTAACAACCTTAAGGAGAGTTGCTCGATTTATAACAAATGCGATGAAAATCTTTGCCAAATAACACAGACTTTCCGGACTGGTTGCCCGAGGCGGTTCTCGCCTATCTCCGAAATACCGGAATCGGTCACGGGATTCGCCGGATCGCCCGCGATACAGGCCGCAACCCCTCGACCGTTTCACGGCAAGTGCGCCGGCTTGAACTATGGCGGGACGATCCGTTGATCGACCGGGCCCTGGAACGTCTGTCACAACACCTTTCAACCATCCCCAACGAGGAGCACAACCGCATGGAACCTTCCCCCTGTCTGACCGAAGCCAGAATCACCCGCGAGGCCAAACGTGTGTTGCGCCGTCTGTGCGAACACGACACGTTTCTGCTGATTTCCGGTCGTGCCGAACAGGCGGTGGTTTTCAAGACCGTTGTATCCGGCAAGCCGACCCGTTTGGCCAATTTCCCGCGCGAGGTGGCCGAGGCCTTTGCCCTCAAGGAATGGATCGCGGGCGACAGTGTCGGCGATGTCGGAAAATACCACATCACAACCACCGGCCGCGCCGCCCTCAAGCGAATGCTGGCCGAGGAACGCCGGACTCGCGACGCGGTCACCACCCCGTTTCAGGAACAACACAAGGTTTTTGGCGAGCGTATCGTGAAAACCCATGATGGCACAGGCCACGAGAGCCTGCGTTTCAACCTCGCCGAAAGCCCGCTGACCCTGCTGGCCCGCAAAAAGGACCGTTCCGGCGCGGTCTACCTGCCGCCGGAACTGCTGGAGGCCGGCGAGCGCCTGCGCGCGGATTTCGAAAGCGCGCAACTGGGGCCGCGTGTGGCCCAGAACTGGGACCGGTTCATGACCAGCGGTGCCAGCAACGGCTGGTCAACCGGTGCCGAAGGGTCGACTGCCGCGCGGGAGCGGGTATCGAAGGCGCTCGCGGCTCTCGGGCCTGGGCTGGGGGATATCGCCCTGCGGGTCTGCTGTTTTCTCGAAGGTATGGAAAAGGCCGAAAAACGTCTCGGCTGGTCGGCGCGCTCCGGCAAGGTGGTGCTGAAGATCGCGCTGCAAAGGCTGGCGATCCACTATGGCATTACCTTGCCGGAGGCCGAAGAACGGGCCGGTTAGCCTGCCGCTTTCACAATCCCGCTGAAATCGGCGGCCTTCAGCGAGGCCCCGCCGACCAGCCCGCCGTCCACATTGGAGACGGCGAAAATCTCGGCGGCATTGGTCGGTTTGACCGAGCCGCCGTAAAGAATCCGGAAACCGTTGCCTTCCTCGCCAAAACGCGCCGCCAGCTTGCCGCGCAGGAAATCATGCACTTCGGCAATTTCCTCCAGCGTCGGGGTGCGGCCGGTGCCGATGGCCCAGACCGGTTCGTAGGCAATAATCGTGTTTTCAGCCGTTGCGCCGTCCGGTGTGGAGCCGTCCAGCTGCCCGCCGATCACGTCGAGAGTCGTGCCCGCATCGCGCTCGGCCTCGGTCTCGCCGACGCACACGATGGCCAGCAATCCGGCCCGCCAGGCGGCCTCGGTCTTGCGACGGACCATATCGTCGGTCTCGCCATGGTCCGCGCGCCGTTCGGAATGGCCCAGAATCACCGCGCCCGCGCCCGCATCCGCCAGCATTTCCGCCGCGATATCGCCGGTATGGGCGCCGCTCTCGTTCCAGTGGCAATCCTGTCCGCCAACCATGATCCCCGATCCCTGTGTCGCCTGCGCCATCGCCGCAACCAGCGTGGCGGGCGGGCAAAGGATCACATCGCAACCGCCGGTGACAGCAGGTTTCAGCGCCTCCACCTCGGACAAAGAGGCCTTCACCCCGTTCATTTTCCAGTTTCCGGCAGCAACCTTGCGACGCATATCAATCTCCCTTAGTGCAATCGTTTTGACAAAAATAGCAGGGTTTTTCCCCATACAAAGGGGAAATACCCTGCGAAATAGCGACTTATGCGCCCAGTTTCGGGCCTACATGCCGTCGAATTTGATCGATTCCCCGCACCCGCAGGCTTCGGTCACATTGGGGTTCTTGAAATCGAAACCGCTTTCCAGCAGCGAGGTTTTATAATCGATCTCGGTGCCGAACAGGAACATCTGCGCCATCGGGGCAATCATCACCCGCGCGCCGTTGTGTTCCACCACCTCGTCGGCGGGGTCCACCTCGTCCACATATTCCATGGTGTATTCCATGCCGGCGCAGCCGCCCTTTTTCAGGCCGATCCGCAACCCCTGCGAGCCCTTGTCGGCCATCAGTTTCGCGATCTGCTTCGCTGCGGCATCCGTAATGGAAA
>JALSHL010000277.1 GCA_026982255.1 Paracoccaceae bacterium
CCATCGGTTCACCCCTGTTTACGGACTAGAAATTTTCGGCCGCCAGCCCCATCACCGGATCCGCTCCGGTCTGGATGCGGGCAAGGCGAAGGGCGGTTTCCGGCAACGATCTAGCCATGTAGTAGCGCCCGGTGGCAAGTTTGGTCTCGTAAAACGCCACGTCACCGGCGCCGCTGTCCAGCGCCTCCTGCGCCGCTTTCGCCATACGCGCCCACATCAGGCCGAGCGCCACATGCCCGAACAGGTGCATGAAATCGCTGGAGCCGGCCAGTGCCGCGTTCGGGTTTTTCATCCCCTCGGCCATGAAATACATCGCCGCCGCCTGCATGTCCTTCGACGCCGCCTTGAGCGGGTCGAGGAAGTCTTTCTTCAGCGCCTCGTTGCCCTCGTTTTCCTTGATGAACCCCTTCACCAGATCGAAGAAGGCCATCACATGCTTGCCGCCGTCCGAGGCCAGCTTGCGCCCGACCAGGTCGAGCGCCTGCACGCCGTTGGCCCCCTCGTAGATCATGGCGATCCGCGCATCGCGCACGAATTGCGAGGCGCCGGTTTCCTCGATATAGCCATGGCCGCCATAAAGCTGCTGCGCCTGCACGGTCATTTCGAAGCCCTTGTCGGTCAGGAAGCCCTTGATGACCGGGGTCATCAGGGAAATCAGGCCGACCGCATCCGCATCGCCCTTGCGATGGCCCGCATCGATCAGGGTCGCGCCCCAGAGCAGGAACGCCCGCCCGCCCTCGACAAAGGACTTCTGGTCCATCAGCGAGCGGCGCACATCGGGATGCACGATCAGCGGATCGGCCGGCCCGTCGGGGTTTTCCGCGCCGGTTACCGCACGGCCCTGCAGCCGTTCGCGGGTATAGGCAAGCGCGTTTTCATAGGCCACCGCCGCCTGCGCCATGCCTTGCAGGCCGACGCCGATACGGGCCTCGTTCATCATGGTGAACATGGCTTTCAGGCCCTTGTTCTCCTCGCCCAGCAGATAGCCGATTGAATCCTCGTAGTTCAGGATGGCGGTGGAGTTTCCGTGGATGCCCATTTTCTCCTCGATCTTGCCGACGGATACACCGTTGGCCTCGCCGACCGAGCCATCCTCGTTGATTTTGTATTTCGGCACGATGAACAGGGAAATGCCGCGCACACCTTCCGGCGCGCCGGGGATTTTCGCCAGCACCAGATGGATGATGTTGTCAGCCATGTCGTGATCGCCGGCCGAGATGAAAATCTTTGTGCCGGTGATTTTGTAGGAACCGTCGCCGACCGGCTCCGCCCTGGTGCGCAGCAGGCCCAGATCGGTGCCGCAATGCGGTTCGGTCAGGTTCATGGTGCCGGTCCACTCGCAGGTCACCATTTTCGGCAGATACATCGCCTTCTGTTCGTCGGTGCCGTGGGCATGGATGGCGGAATAGGCGCCGTGGGTCAGCCCGCCATACATGTTGAAGGCCATATTGGCCGAAACCTGCATCTCGCCGACCGCGGTGCCGATGACATAGGGCATGCCCTGACCGCCGTATTCGGGGTCGCAGTCCAGTCCGGTCCAGCCGCCCTCGCGCAGGGTGTCGAAGGCCGCCTTGAAGCCCGTCGGGGTGCGCACGACGCCGTTTTCCAGCTTGCAGCCCTCGGTATCGCCAACCATGTTCAGCGGGGCCAGCACGTCGCGGGAAATCTTGCCGGCCTCGTCGAGGATGGCGCCGGTGAATTCCGGGTCCAGCTCGTCATAGCCGGGCACGTCGCTTTCGTGGACCTTCAGAACATCGTGCAGCACAAAGTGCATGTCCTTGAGCGGGGGGGTATATGTCGGCATCGGTCTGCTCCTGTCTATTCGGCTGCGAGTTTCACGCCACGTTCGGCAAGCACGGATTCACCCCATGCGAGCTGCTCCTTGAGGTCGGCAATGGCGGCGGTCAGTTCCTCGCGCTGTTCTTCCATGTCGCGCAGGCGGTCCTGCGCCAGTTCATAGGTGCGCATCAACTGCGTGGTCTGCTGGTCGCCGATGTCGTAAAGGTCCAGCAACTGCCGGATTTCCTCGAGGCTGAAGCCGAAGCGCTTGCCCTGCAGGATCAGTTTCAGGCGCGCGCGATCCCGTTTGGTGAACAGGCGTTTCTGGCCCTCGCGGATCGGAAAAATCAGCTCTTTGGATTCGTAAAAACGCAAAGTGCGGGGTGTAACATCGTAAGATTCACACATCTGGCCAATCGTCATCAGAGAATCGGTCATGGTTTCCTCCCTATTACCGTTGACGTCAACGTAAACAAGGACGCGGGAAAATTCAATGTGGGTTTACGTGAGGGTAAGGTAAAAAGCGGGAAACTGTCGCCGGGACGACAGGTCTATTTGTCCAGCGCGTCCAGCGAGGCCTGCGTCATGGCCCGCAGACGGTCCAGTTCCGCGGTTACTTCCTCAAGCTCTTTTTTGCGCCGGTCCAGTTCGGCGAGCTGGCGGGTGGACATCTCGATCCACTTTTCCATCTGCGAGCGATTCTGCTCGCAAGGGTCGTAAAGTTCCAGCCACTGCCGGATTTCCTCCAGCGGAAAACCGAAACGGCGGCCCTGCCGGATCAGCTTCACCCGCGCGCGCTCGGTCGGGCCGTAGTGGCGCGTGCGGCCGGTCTTGGCCGGAGAGATCAGCTCCAGATATTCATAATATCGCAAGGTGCGCGGCGTGACGTCGAACAGCGCGCACATTTCTTTCAATGTCATGGTTTTTTCGGGCATGTCTCCCCCCTTTCGGCGTCATACTGGACAGGGACGCAACGTTTTGCAATCACCCGACGCAAAGAAATTGACGTGAACGGCATTTTGTTGACACTGACACGAAAGACCCCGCGTTTTCACAGGAGGACCCGCCGGTGGGAGAAAGCAAAGACATCGTTGCGCAGCAGTTTATCGAGGCCATCCCCCATGCGCACGACCTCGGCATGACGCTGGTTTCCATCGGCAAGGGCGAGGCGGTAATGTCCATCGACTACGACGCCCGTTTTATCGGCGATCCCTCGACCGGTGTGCTGCATGGCGGTGTGGTGACGGCCCTGCTCGATACCTGTTGCGGCGCGGCGGTAATGACGCATCCGGCCTCGCCCGCGGGCACGGCGACCATCGATTTGCGCATCGACTACATGCGCTCCGCCACGCCGGGGCAGAAGATCACCGCACGGGCCAAATGCCACCGCATCACCCGCTCGGTCGCCTTTGTGCAGGCCACGGCCTATGACGAATACGAGGACGACCCCGTGGCCACCGTCGCGGGGGCCTTTACCGTGGCGCGGTTCGACAAGGGGGGCAAGTGATGGCGAAGCCGGAACCTGTTCAGGTCATCAAGCAACGCCGCGACGCCGCGCTGGCGCGTCTGGTCGGAAACATCCCCTATATCCGCCACCTCGGCGTGCAGTTCGAGCGGCGCGGGGACGAACTGACCGCAGTGCTGCCCTTCAACGAGTCCCTGATCGGCAACCCGTTCCTGCCGGCCCTGCACGGCGGTGCCATCGGCGCGTTTCTGGAGATCACCGCCCAGATGGAGCTGACATGGGCGCTGGTCTGGCAAATGATGGAAAGCGGGCCGGAGGGCGCGGAGGCGATCGAGAAGGGCGACTTCCCCGCTATTCCGAAAACCATCGATTTCACCATTGACTACCTGCGTTCCGGCCTGCCGCGAGACGCTTATGCCCGCGCGCGGGTCAATCGCTCCGGCCGGCGCTATGCCTCGGTGCATGTGGAGGCATGGCAGGACAACAAGACCCGCATGTTCGCGCAGGCCACGGGCCATTTCCTGATGCCCGCGCGGGACTGATGCCCCGGTCGATTACCCATAAACGGGTGTTGAATGTCGCGATCCCGATCGTGATTTCCAACGCCACCTATCCGATCCTCGGAGCGGTGGATACGGGTGTCATCGGGCAGATGGGGCAGGCCGCCCCCATCGGTGCGGTCGGCGTCGGCGCGATCATCCTGTCGGCGATCTACTGGATTTTCGGTTTTCTGCGCATGGGCACTTCGGGCCTTGTGGCGCAGGCGCGCGGGGCAGGGGACGTGGCCGAGACCGGCGCCCTGCTGACGCGCGGGCTGATGATCGGCAGCATCGCCGGACTGGTGTTCATCCTGCTGCAATTGCCGCTGTTCTGGGGCGCCTTCCAGATCGCCCCCGCCACGCCCGAGGTCGAAGGGCTGGCGCGCGATTATATGAACATCCGCATCTGGGGAGCGCCCGCCGCCATTTCTGCCTATGCCATCACCGGCTGGCTGGTGGCGATGGAGCGCACCCGCGCGATTCTGGTCCTGCAGCTGTGGATGAACGGGTTGAACGTGGTGCTGGATATCTGGTTCGTGCTGGGGCTGGACATGGGAATCGAGGGCGTCGCACTGGCCACATTGATCGCCGAGTGGAGCGGGGTTCTGTTCGGCCTGTGGCTTTGTCGCGCGGCCTTTACCGGCAACCAGTGGCGCGACTGGGCGCGGATTTTCCATATGGAGAAAATCAGGCGCATGGCCATCGTCAACGGCGATATCATGCTGCGCTCCATGCTGTTGCAGGCGAGCTTCCTGTCCTTCCTGTTCATCGGTGCGGCGCTGGGCGATGTGACGCTGGCGGGCAACCAGATCCTCGTGCAGTTCCTGTCGATCACCGCTTTTGCGCTCGACGGTTTCGCCTTTGCCGCCGAAACGCTGGTGGGGCAGGCGCTCGGGGCGAAGAACCGCGCGCAATTGCGCCGCGCCGCTTGGCTCTCGTCGCTCTGGGGCGGGGTGATGGCGCTGGGGCTGACGCTGGTTTTCTGGGGCTTCGGCCCGATGATTATCCGCATCATGACCACCTCGACCGAGGTGCAGGAACAGGCGCTTGTCTATCTGCCGTGGATGGCGGCGCTGCCGCTGGTCGGGCTGGCCTGCTGGATGTTCGACGGGATTTTCATCGGCGCCACCCGCACGCGCGACATGCGCATGGCGATGCTGCAATCGACGACGCTCTATGCGCTGGCGCTCTGGGTCATGGTGCCGCTCTGGGGCAATCACGGGCTGTGGGCGGCGATGCTGTTTTTCGACGTGGTGCGGGCGCTGACGCTCTGGCGCTACTATCCGGCGCTGGAGCGCATGGCCGATGCGTGAAGATCCGGTTAACGGGGTGTTTTCCGACTGACGCAGTTTTTCCGAACTATGAGTAACAACAGAATGTTGCGGCCTGTTGTTCGAGCGGACTTCAAAACCACTAAACCGGTTTAGTGGTTTTGAAGTGCCAAAAAAACACGCTACAGGATTGCCTTCACCGCCTCCGGCGGCCGCCCGATCGCCGCCTTGCCGTTGGCAAAGACCACCGGCCGTTCGATCAGCCCGGGATGCTCCGCCATAGCGCGGACCAGCGTGTCCTCGTCGGCATCCTTCAGCCCCAGGGCCTTGTATTCCGCCTCGCCCTTGCGGACCAGATCGCGGGCGCCGATCCCCAGCAACGCCAGCGCCGCACGGATATCCGCCTCGCTTGGCGGCGTTTCCTTGTAGGCGACGATTTCCGGCTCGACCCCTGCCTCGTTCAGAATCGCCAGCGTTGCGCGCGACTTCGAGCAGCGCGGATTGTGCCAGATTGTAACCTTGCTCATACCCATTCCTCCGTTTTCGAGCCGACCGCCTCGGCCACATTGTTAAACCCGTCGCGGGCCAGCAGATCGTCCAGCCCGCGCGCGATTTCCGCCGCCAGTCCGATGCCGCCGTAAACCAGCGCCGTATAAAGCTGCACCGCCGAGGCCCCCGCACAGATCTTGGCATAGGCCTGCTCGGCCGAGCCGACCCCGCCCACCCCGATCAGCGGAATGCGCCCTTCGGTGATCTTCGCCAGTTGCGCCAGAACGCGGGTGGATTTCCCGAACAGCGGCTGGCCCGACAGACCGCCCTTTTCCGCCCCGAACGGGCCATGCAGCCCGTCGCGATCCAGCGTGGTGTTGGTGGCGATGATCCCGTCAATGCCGCTTTCCAGCGCCACACCGGCAATATCCGCGATGTCCTGCGGCTCCAGATCCGGCGCGATTTTCAGGAAGACGGCGGGGCGGGTCTCCAACCCCTCGCGCGCCTGCAACACACCGGCCAGCAAACCGGCCAGCGCCGCCTTGCCTTGCAGATCCCGCAGCTTTTCGGTGTTGGGCGAGGACACATTCACTGTGGCGAAATCGACGAAATTGCCGGTTTTCGCCAGCACCCGCGCAAAATCCGTCGCGCGGTCCGTGCTGTCCTTGTTGGCCCCGAGGTTGATCCCGACGATCCCCCCCGCCGGACGAATGGCGAGGCGTTCCGCCACCACCTCCATCCCGTCATTGTTGAAGCCGAAACGGTTGATCGCGGCGCGGTCCTGCGCCAGCCGGAACAGGCGCGGTTTCGGGTTGCCGGGTTGCGGTCGCGGGGTGACAGCCCCGACCTCGACAAACCCGAATCCCGATTGCAGCAGCGGCGCGACGGCCTCGGCGTTCTTGTCGAAACCGGCGGCCAGCCCGACCGGATTGGGCAGATCCAGCCCCGCCAGCCGCGTGCGCAACCGTGCCGAGGTCACCGGCCCCGGTTTCGGCGTCAGCCCCGCGTTCAGCGCCTTCAGCGCCAGACGGTGCGCGCGCTCCGGCTCCAGCAGATGCGCGAGCTTCAGCCCGACGGATTGCAGCAGGTCGCTCACGCCATGTTCCCGGGAAACACATGCACCCCGTCGCGCAGCGGCAGCGGTTTCGACCAGAGAACATCCTCCAGCCGCAGCTTGCGATAGAGATGCGGAAACAATGCCCCGCCGCGCGACAGCTCCCACTTCAGCGCAGCGCCCAGCGAGCCGGCCTCCAACGCCAGCAGCACCAGATTGTCCTCGCCGGCGAAATGTTTCGCAGCCGTTTCCGCTGCCTGTCCGGCGGTGGAAAAATGCACGAAACCGTCGGCCACATCGACGGGCGCACCGGCGGTTTCGCCGTCACGCTCCAGCGCGGCCCATTCCTCCGCGCGAAATATCTTGTAGATCATCATAGGGGGTGAATGCCGCACATCGGGCGAAGGGTCAAGCCAGCCCTTCCGCCTTGACCCACGCCGCCGTCGCATCCAGTGCCGCTTCCATCGGGGCGAACATCTCGTCCAGTTCCTCGGCGGTGATCACCATCGGCGGGCACATGACGATGGAATCGACCACCGCGCGCACGATCACCCCGCGCGCCAGCAACTCCGCCGCCATCTTCGCCCCGACCTTGCCCGGCGTGGCGAAGCCCTTGGCCCCCGCCTTCGGCACCATCTCCAGCGCCCCCATCAGGCCGGAGGCGCGATATTCCCCGACCAGCGGATGTTCCGCCAGCCGCGCCAGACGGGCGGCGAAATGCGGTGCCAGATTGCGCACATGGCCGACGATATCGCGCCGTTTGTAAATCTCCAGCGCCTTGGCCCCGACAGCACAGCCCAGCGGATGCCCGCCATAGGTGAACCCGTGCCCCAGCACGCCGAGCTTGCCGGAGTGCGCCTCGATCACATCGGCCATATCCTGATTGATTGCCACGGCCGAGAGCGGCGCGAAACCCGCCGTCAGCTGTTTCGCCATCGACATCGACGTCGGTTTCATGCCGAAGGTCTCCGACCCGAACCACTCGCCGGTGCGCCCGAATCCGGTGATCACCTCGTCGGCAATCAGCAGCACGTCGTATTTTTCAAGCACCGGCTGGATCGCCTGAAAATACCCCTCGGGCGGCACCACGACGCCACCGGCGCCCATTACCGGCTCGGCGATAAAGGCGGCGACGGTTTCCGGCCCTTCCAGAATGATCTGCGCCTCCAGTTCCGCCGCCAGCCGGCTGGAAAATTCCGTCTCGCTCTCGCCCTCGGCCGCCTCTTTCCAGTAATGCGGTGTGCCGGCGTGCAGAATCCGGTCCACCGGCAGGTCGAAATCCATGTGGTTGTAGGGCAGGCCGGTCATCGAGGCCGAGACGATCGTCACCCCGTGATAGCCCCGTTTGCGGCTGATGATTTTCTTTTTCTCCGGCCGCCCCAGCGCGTTGTTGTAATACCAGATCAGCTTGACCTGCGTCTCGTTCGCCTCGGAGCCGCTGGACTGGTAGAACACCCGCGCCATATCCGGCGCCAGTTCCTTGATCCGCTCGGCCAGCTCGATCGCCGGTTCGTGGCTCTTGCCGGAAAACAGGTGGTAATAGGGCAGGCGGTCCATCTGCTCCTTGGCGGCCTCGACCAGTTCCGCGTCGCTGAACCCCAGCCCCGCGCACCACAGCCCCGCCATCCCCTCGATATAGCTGCGCCCCGTGTCGTCGAATACGCGCACGCCCTCGCCACGGGTGAAAATCTGCACGCCGTTCTCGCGCAGGGCCACGGCGTTGGAATAGGGATGCAGCAGGGCCTCTACATCGCGGGTCTGGGCATTGGTCAGCGGAGTCGTCATGGCACACCTCGTTGCAGGGAGTTTCCCCGACAGTATGGGCCGCTTCCGCCCGCGTCAATTCGGATTGCGTCGGGGCTGGCCCCGTTCCCGACATGGGGCTAGAGTGCGGATATGGATAGCGGAATTCTATTGGCGCTGGGCGGGATCGGGCTGTTTTTGCTCGGCATGACCATCCTGACCGAGGGGCTGCGGGCACTGGCGGCGCAGCGCTTGCGCCGGATGCTGGTGCGCACCACGAAAACCCCGTTGCGCGGGGTGTTTTCCGGCGCGCTGACCACCGCCATCGTGCAATCGTCGAGCGCCACCACCGTCATGGCGGTGGGGTTCGTCGGCGCGGGGCTGATGAGTTTCCCGCAGGGGCTGGGGATTATCTTCGGTGCCAATATCGGCACGACGATGACCGGCTGGATCATCGCCGTTTTCGGCTTCAAGGTCGATCTGGGGCTGGTGGCCTCGCCGCTGTTGCTGGCCGGCATCCTGCTCAGGATGTTCGCCAGCGGCAACCTGCGCAAGGCCGGCTGGGTGCTGGCGGGGTTCGCGCTGCTGTTTCTCGGCATTTCCGCCATGCAGCAGGGGGTGGAGGGGCTGGAGAACAGCCTCAGCCCCGCCGACTTTCCGCCTGATACGCTGTTCGGACGGTTGCAACTGGTGCTGCTGGGCGCCGCCGTTACCGCGTTGACGCAATCCTCCAGTGCCGGTCTGGCAACGGCGCTGGTGGCGCTGGCGACCGGCTCGATCAGCTTTGCGCAGGCGGCGGCGCTGGTGATCGGCATGAACGTCGGCACCACGGTCACGGCGTTGCTGGCAACCATCGGCGGTTCCACCGGATCGCGGCGCACGGGGATTTCGCATCTGCTGTATAATGTCATCACGGCGGCGGTGGCGTTTTTTCTGGTCACGCCCTACACGGCGCTGGTCGATGGCTGGCTGTCGGGTGGCGGTAATGCCCAGATCGCACTGGCGGGGTTCCACACCCTGTTCAATGTGCTCGGCGTATTGCTGTTCCTGCCCTTTATCCGGCCGTTCGAACGCCTGTTGCGCCTGCTGGTCCCCGAGAGCGGC
>JALSHL010000278.1 GCA_026982255.1 Paracoccaceae bacterium
GCACCGTGCATTTCGTCGGCCAGCCGGTGTTTCTGGTGGTGGCCGAAAGCCACGCCCTCGCCCGACGCGCGGCGCGCTTGGGGGTGATCGAATACGAAGATCTGCCCGCGATCCTGACCATTGACGAGGCCCTTGCCGCCGACAGCAAATTCGAGGAGCCGTTGCAGTTCCTCAATGGCGATCCCGACACGGCGCTGGCCAAAGCGCCGCGCGTGATCGAAGGCAGCATGGAAATTGGCGGGCAGGAGCATTTCTACCTCGAAGGGCAGGCCGCCGCGGCGGAGCCGGTAGAGGGCGACGTGATCGTCCATTCCTCCACCCAGCACCCGACGGAGATCCAGCATAAGGTGGCCGAATCCCTCGGCGTGCCGTTCCATTCGGTGCGGGTCGAGGTTCGGCGCATGGGCGGCGGTTTCGGCGGCAAGGAAAGTCAGGGCAATTCGCTGGCCGTGGCCTGTGCCGTCGTTGCCATGCGTCTGAACCGCCCTGCGAAAATGCGTTATGACCGCGACGACGACATGGTCATCACCGGCAAGCGCCACGATTTCCGGATAAAATACCGCGCCGGGTTCGATGAAACCGGCCGCTTGCAGGCGGTGGAATTCGAACAGTTCGCCCGCTGTGGCTGGGCGATGGACCTGTCCTTGCCGGTGGCCGATCGTGCCATGCTGCACGCCGACAACGCCTATTACCTGCCGAACGTGCGCATCACCTCGCACCGTTTGAAAACCAACACCGTTTCCAATACCGCCTATCGCGGTTTTGGCGGCCCGCAGGGTGTGGTCGGGATTGAACGGGTGATGGACCATATTGCCCATGAGCTTGCCCTTGATCCGCTGGATGTGCGGCGTGCGAATTTTTATGGCGAGGGCCGCGACGTCACCCCCTATCATATGACGGTAGAGGACAATATCGCCCCCGAACTGGTCGATGCGCTGGTCAAAAGCTCCAATTACCATATCCGCCGCGCCGAAATCGCCGAATTCAACGCCAGTTCCAAGGTTCTGAAGCGCGGCATTGCCCTGACGCCGGTGAAATTCGGCATTTCCTTTACCCTCACCCACCTCAATCAGGCGGGGGCGCTGGTGCATGTGTATTCCGACGGCTCGATCCACCTGAACCACGGCGGGACCGAGATGGGGCAGGGCCTGTTTACCAAGGTGGCGCAGGTCGCGGCGCAGGTGTTCGGCCAGCCGCTCTCGGCGGTGAAAATCACGGCGACGGATACGGGCAAGGTGCCGAATACCTCGGCCACGGCGGCCTCGTCCGGCTCCGACCTCAACGGCATGGCCTGCAAGGCAGCGTGCGAGACGATCCGCGACCGTCTGGTGGAATTCGCCGCCGGAAAATGGCAGGTCGCGCCGCAGGATATCCGTTTCATTGACGGACAGGTGCGGATCGGCGCCGAAACCGTTACCTTTGCCGATCTGGTCGCGCAGGCTTACGTCGCGCGTATCCAGCTCTCGGCGACCGGTTTCTACAAAACCCCGAAAATCCGCTGGGATCGCATGGCGGGCAAGGGGCGGCCGTTCCTGTATTTCGCATACGGCGCGGCGGTGACCGAGGTCGTCGTCGACACTCTGACCGGCGAGAACCGCATCCTGCGCGCCGACCTGCTGCACGACGTCGGCAACAGCCTGAACCCCGCGCTCGACATCGGCCAGATCGAGGGGGCCTATGTGCAGGGCGCCGGCTGGCTGACGACCGAGGAACTGGTCTGGAACGATGACGGCCGGCTGATGACCCATGCGCCCAGCACCTATAAAATTCCCGCCTGTTCGGACCGGCCGAAAGAATTCAACGTGGCGCTTTATGAAAACGAGAATCGCGAGGACACGATCTATCGTTCCAAAGCAGTGGGCGAGCCGCCGTTCATGCTCGGCATTTCGGCGTTTTTCGCGCTGTCCGACGCGCTGCGCGGCGAGGATTATATCGCGCTGGATGCTCCGGCCACGGCGGAACGCCTGTTGATGGCGGTCAAGCCGTGAGCGTGCGCATCGTCATTGCCGAACATGTCGGTTCCACCCCGCGCGGGGCAGGGACGGTGATGTGGGTGCATGACGATGGACAAATCGGCACCATCGGCGGCGGTGCGCTGGAATATCGGGCGGTAGCGGCGGCGCGGCGGATGCTTGGCAAGCCGCAGGCGCGGGAATTGCTGAACATCCCGCTTGGTCCCTCGCTCGGGCAATGTTGTGGTGGTGCGGTGAAAATCCTGCTGGAAACGGTCGAAGGCGCCTTGCCGGACGACGGGTTCTACGTCCGCCCTGTGACCTCCGGCCCTGTGCCGGACATGCCACTGGCCGTGCGCAAAACCCTGCGCGAGATGCGCTCGGGTGCTTTGCCGCCGGAAATCCGGCTGGTTGACGGCTGGCTGATCGAGCCGATGCAGGCCGGAAAAACGCCGCTGTGGATTTACGGCGCGGGCCATGTGGGGCGGGCACTGGTGACGGTGCTGGCGGGTCTGCCGTTTGCTGTAACGTGGATCGACACCGCGCACGAGCGTTTCCCCGAAACCGTCCCCAACCATGCCGACATGCTGGTGGCCGGCGATCCGGCATGGGCGGTGAGACATGCGCCCGACGATGCTGTGCATATCGTGCTGACCTATTCGCACGCGCTCGATCTCGATATCTGCCGCGCGGTGCTGTCGCGCCGCTTCGGGCATTTGGGGCTGATCGGCTCGGACACCAAGCGCACGCGCTTTATCCGCCGCCTGCGCGAAAGCGGTGTCGATCCGGCGCGCATGGAATGCCCGATCGGCGAGCGCAGCCTCGGCAAGGAGCCGATGGCGATTGCGGTCGGGGTGGTGGCCGGATTATTGAGGCAGCGCGTGGCAACAGAACACAAACGGGAGGCAAGCGCATGAGCGAACCGCTATTGAGCATCGAGGGGCTGAGCAAGGCCTACCCCGGCGTGCAGGCCAACGACAACGTCAGCTTTACCATCCAGCCGGGGGAAATCCATGCGTTGCTGGGGGAAAACGGTGCCGGAAAATCGACGCTGGTGAAAATGATCTATGGTCTGGTGCGCCCCGACAGCGGCGATATGCACCTGCACGGCAAACACTACATGCCGCACAAACCGAGCGAGGCACGGGCGCTGGGTGTCGGCATGGTGTTCCAGCATTTTTCCCTGTTCGAGGCCATGAACGTGGCCGAAAATATCACGCTGGGAATGGAGGACGCGCCGCCGCGCCTTGAACTGGCGCAGAAAATTCGTGAAGTGTCGAATGCTTACGGCCTGCCGCTCGATCCCGACCGACTGATCGGCGATCTGTCCGTGGGAGAGCGCCAGCGGGTCGAGATCGTGCGCTGCCTGCTGCAAAACCCGAAACTGCTGATCATGGACGAGCCGACCTCGGTTCTGACTCCGCAGGAGGTGGATACGTTGTTCACCACGCTGCGCAAGCTGTCCGCCGAAGGGGTGGCAATCCTCTATATCAGTCACAAGCTGGACGAGATAAAGGCCCTGTGCGGCAGCGCCACGATCTTGCGCATGGGCAAGGTGGTGGACACCTGTATTCCGGCCGAGGAAACCGCGCATTCGATGGCGGAAATGATGATTGGCGGCGAGCTGGCCATGCCCTCGGCCCGCGAATTCACCCCGGGCGAGGTGCTGCTGGAACTCGACGGTCTGGCGCTGGCGTCGCTGGATCCGTTCGGTACGTCGCTGGAAAACGTTTCATTGCAACTACGTGCGGGCGAGGTGCTGGGCGTGGGCGGTGTGGCCGGCAACGGGCAGGACGAATTGCTGCTGGCCCTGTCCGGCGAACGGCTGGTGGACAAGGATATGGTGAAACTGAAGGGTGTCGGCATCGGCAGCCTGGGCCCGACCGCGCGCCGTGCGCTGGGCCTTCTGGCTGCGCCCGAGGAACGGCTGGGCCATGCGGCGGCGCCGGATATGAGCCTGTCGGAAAACGGGTTTCTGAGTGGCTGGGTCCGTATGAAACTGACGAAATCGGGGTTTGTCCGGCGCGGGCGCCGCGACGATTTCGCCCGTGATATCGTCAGCCGTTTCGATGTGCGCACGCCGGGCATTTCCAATGCGGCGCGCTCGCTTTCCGGCGGCAACCTGCAGAAATTCGTGATCGGGCGAGAGGTCCTGCAAGGGCCGACCGTGCTGGTAGTCAACCAGCCGACGTGGGGGGTTGATGCCTCGGCTGCCGCGGCCATCCGTCAGGCGCTGCGCGATCTGGCCGCCGAGGGTGCGGCGGTTCTGGTGATCTCGCAAGACCTCGACGAGCTGATGGAAATGTCCGACAGCTTCGCGGTGCTGGCGGAGGGGCACATATCGAAACCGCAACCGGCGCACGGCCTGAGTATCGAGAAAATCGGCCTGATGATGGGCGGAAATCTGGAGGAGAGCGCCCATGCTTAGACTGGAACCGAGGCTTCAGCCTTCCAGACCCATGCGTTTGATTACACCGGTTCTCGCGGTTCTGCTGACCATGCTGTTCGGCGGGTTGCTGTTCGCTGCGCTTGGCGTGGATCCGGTAGAGGCAATCAAGTTGATTTTCTGGGACCCGTTTTTCCACCCGACCTATGGCGCCTATTCCATGTCGCAATTGTTGGTGAAGGCCGGTCCGCTGATCCTGATCGCGGTCGGACTGAGCATCGGTTTCCGCGCGGGTGTCTGGAATATCGGCGCCGAGGGGCAATTCATTATGGGCGCGATTTCCGGTGGCGCTGTCGGGCTGGCGCTCTATCCCGCTGCCGGTATCTGGGTGCTGCCGTTGATGACCGTGGCGGCGGCGCTCGGCGGGTTTCTGTGGGCGATGATTCCGGCTCTGCTGAAGATCAAGTTCAACGCCAATGAAATTCTGGTGTCGTTGATGCTGGTCTATGTGGCCGAGAATTTCCTCGCCGCCATGGTGACCGGCCCGCTCCAGAACCCGCAGGGTTTCGGCTTTCCTGAATCGCGCAGCTTTACCGGCGTGGATTCCACTACCTTGCCGATGCTCTACCAGCCGCTTGGTATGCACGCAGGGGTGGTTGTGGCCTTTATCGTGGTGATTGCCGCCTATGTGATGATGGAGCGGCACCTGCTCGGGTTCCAGATCAAGCTGACCGGGGAAAGCCCGCGTGCCGCCAAATTCGCGGGCGTGAAACCGGCGGTCATTGTGGCGATCACGCTGGGCATTTCCGGCGCGCTGGCCGGCATGGCCGGATTGTTCGAACTGACCGGACCGGCGGGCAAGCTGACAACCAATTTCCCCGTCGGATACGGTTTCACGGCGATTATTGTGGCGTTTCTGGGACGGCTCAATCCGTTCGGAATCGTGCTGGCCGGTATCCTGATGGCGCTGACCTATATCGGTGGAGAATTGACGCAGTTGACCCTCGGTATGCCGGCCGCCGCGATTAGCGTGTTTCAGGGGATGATGCTGTTCTTCCTGCTGGCCGTGGATGTTTTCGTGAATTACCGCCTTGTGTGGAAAAAGGAGGTGAAGTGATGGATTTCTCGTCTCTCAGTCTGGTTGCCCTGACGGTCAGCCTGATCGGGGCGGCAACGCCCATTCTGCTGGCGGCGATCGGGGAGCTGGTCGTGGAAAAATCCGGCGTGCTGAACCTCGGGGTCGAGGGGATGATGATCATCGGCGCCATTGCCGGTTTTGCGATCTCGGTCGAAACCGGTTCCGTCTGGACCGGGATGCTCGCCGCGATGGCGGCGGGGGCGGTGCTGGCGCTGATTTTCGGTTTCCTGACGCAGGTGTTGCTGTCCAATCAGGTGGCAACCGGCCTTGCGTTGACCCTGTTCGGTCTGGGGCTGGCGGCGTTGCTGGGGCAGAACTATACGGGAATGAAACCGCCGCCGTCGCCTCGCCTCGATATTCCGGTGCTGTCCGACCTGCCGGTGGTGGGACCGTTGCTGTTCGGGCACGATTTCATGATTTATTTCTCTTTGCTGATTGTGTTCGCTGTCTGGTATTTCCTGAACCGCACCCGTGCCGGACTGGTATTGCGCGCCGTGGGGGAAAACCACGATGCGGCGCATAGTCTGGGCTATAATGTTGTAGCCATCCGCATGGCCGCGATTGCCTTTGGCGGGGCGTTGGCGGGGCTTGGCGGGGCTTACCTGTCGCTGATCCGCGTGCCGCAATGGACCGAGGGCATGACCGCCGGGGCGGGCTGGATCGCGCTGGCGATTGTGGTTTTTGCCTCGTGGAAACCGGGACGGGTGATTCTGGGGGCTTACCTGTTTGGCGGGGTCACGATCCTGCAATTGAACCTGCAAGCGCTGGGAATCAGCATTTCACCGGCATTTTTGTCGATGACTCCCTACCTCGTTACCATTATTGTGCTTGTCATCATGTCGGCTGATCGCAGACGCGCCAGCCTGAATGCGCCGGCCTCTCTCGGCCGGATTTTTCACGCCTCGCATTGAGGCCAATTGCGGGGCAATCCCGATAACGGAGGTATTTATGAAGTTTACCACAACACTGGCCGCAGCAGCGGCGCTGGCACTGGGCCTTGGCGGCGCAGCGGTGGCACAGGTCAAGGCGGGTTTCGTCTATGTCGGGCCGGTTGGAGATCTGGGCTGGACCTACCAGCACGATCAGGGCCGTCTGGCCGTCGAGGAAGCCTTTGGCGACAAGGTCGAGACCACATATGTGGAATCCGTGCCCGAAGGCGCAGACGCTGCGCGCGTGATGACACAGATGGCGCTCGGCGGGGCAGACATCATCTTTGCCACCTCGTTCGGCTATATGGACCAGGTGCAGGAAGTGGCGGCGAAGTTCCCGAACGTGAAGTTCGAGCACGCGACAGGTTACAAACGCAACACCGACAACGTGTCCACCTATTCGGCCCGTTTCTACGAGGGGCGCTATGTGATCGGCACCATCGCCGGTCGCATGACCGAAACCAACAAGATTGGCTACATTGCTTCCTTCCCGATTCCGGAAGTTGTGCGCGGTATCAACTCCGCCTATCTGGCTGCCAAACGGGTGAATCCCGATGTCGAGTTCAAGATCGTCTGGGTCTACACATGGTTTGATCCGGGCAAGGAAGCCGATGCGGCCAACGCGCTGATCGAGCAGGGTGTCGACGTGATCATGCAGCACACCGATTCCCCGGCGGCGATGACCATCGCCGAGGAAAAAGGCATTTATGCCTTCGGTCAGGCCTCCGACATGAAAGAGTTCGGCCCGAACGCGCGCCTGACCTCGATCATTGACGACTGGAACCCCTACTATATCCAGCGTGTGCAGGCCGTTATGGATGGCACATGGACCAGCACCGACACATGGGACGGCATTGGCGCAGGTATGGTTGGCATCGGCGAGTTCTCTGACAAGATTCCGGCCGATGTGCAGGCCGAGGCGCAGGGTATCGTTGATGCAATCGCCGCAGGAACCCTGCATCCGTTCACCGGCCCGATCAACAAGCAGGACGGTTCTGTCTGGCTGGCTGACGGCGAAGTGGCGGA
This sequence comes from Paracoccaceae bacterium, assembly GCA_026982255.1. Taxonomy (GTDB): domain Bacteria; phylum Pseudomonadota; class Alphaproteobacteria; order Rhodobacterales; family Rhodobacteraceae; genus NORP23. The sequence goes on from JALSHL010000278.1 coordinate 7,432, forward strand.
CGACGGCACACTGGCCGGTCTGAATTTCTATGTCGAAGGTATCGACAGCGAGTTGCCGCAGTAGGGCAACCCGATCCGAGACTGAAAAGGCCCGGCTTTTGTCGGGCCTTTTTATTGTCAGGCAGGAACCTGTTCGGGTTTCAGCAACTTGCGTCCGACATTGATCAGCATCAGCAACGTCAGGAACTCCAGCGCCGCGGCGACCAGAAATGGCGCGCCGGGCAGATAGACGGGTGCGTCGGGGGCGGTGAAAATCCGGAAGACTCCGTTCATGATCATCGGACTGACGATCATCGCCAGACCGGTGACCGAGGTAAAAATCCCCTGCAACTCCCCCTGCGCATCGTCCGCTGTGATCTTCGACATGATACCCTGAAGGGCAGGACTGGCGATAATACCCAGAGTCATGAAGGGCATCAGCGCGAACAGCATCCACGCCTTGCCGATAAAGGCGACGGCGATGAAAATGACGGTGTTGAGAACCAGCGAGTATTGCGCCGTGCGCATCTCGCCTAGTTTTGGCAGCACGACGCGGATCACTCCGCCCTGCATAATTGCCATGAACAGTCCGAAAATGGCCAGTGACAGGCCGATCATGCCGGGAGTGAAGTCGAATTTCTCGATGGTGAAATAGCTCCACACGGCCTGATAGGACTGGTGCGATATGGTAAAGATCAGGAACAGGAACACCAGTTGTGTCATGTGCGGGATCTTGCGGATGGCGAATATCGCGCCGAGCGGGTTGGCGCGTTTCAAATCGAACTTGCGCCGGTTCTTGTCAGTCACCGTTTCCGGTAGCACGAAATATCCGAAGGCCACGTTGAGGAGCGAAACGATGGCGGCGGCGATGAATGGTGCGCGCGGGCCGAATTCGCCCAGCAGGCCGCCAAAGGCCGGACCGAATACGAAACCGATACCGAAGGCCGCGCCGACAATGCCGAAATTCGCCGCGCGTTTTTCCGGCGGCGTAATATCGGCGACATAGGCGCTGGCGGTCGAAAATGTGGCGCCGGTAATTCCTGCGATCAGCCGCCCGATAAACAGTAGCCAGATGGTGCCCGCGACGCTCAGCAGGATATAGTCCAGCCCCATGGCGAACAGTGACAGCAACAGAACCGGACGCCGTCCGAAACGGTCGGACAGGTTGCCCATCAGGGGCCCGAACACGAATTGCATCACCGCATAGGTCGTTGCCAGCAACCCGCCCCAGAGCGCCGCGTCACTGATGGTGCCGCCGGCCAGTTCCAGAATAAGGCTCGGCATCACCGGAATGATCAGCCCGATTCCGATGGAATTCAGCATCAGTGTGATGATGATAAAGACAAATGGCAAACGCGCTTTCATGGAAGGCTCCGCTGGGTCGGGGATGGCCACTGTCGGCAGGCCGTGAGCGTTCCTACAAAATCGGACAGGAGTTCACAAGGCGGGCGCGGGCGATTTACCGTCGCACCTCGCTTTCCCGTTACCGCTGGCTTTCCCGCCAACGCGGGCTGATCCACGGTGTGACCTCCTCGGGCGGCAGGGTGCGGCCCAGAATGTGGTCGCTCGCCTTTTCGCCCACCATGATCGAGGGTGCGTTCAGGTTGCCGTTCGGGATGCGCGGAAAGATCGAGCTGTCGGCCAGACGCAGGCCCTTGACCCCGATCACGCGACACTGCGGATCGACCACCGTCAACGGGTCGTCCGCCGCACCCATGCGGGCGGTGCCGCAGGGGTGGAAGGCGCTTTCGGCGTGCTCGCGGATAAACCCGTCCAGTTCCTCGTCAGACTGCACTGCCGCGCCCGGCTGGATTTCATGACCGGCATAGGGTTTGAACGCCGCCTGCCCGAAAATCTCGCGGGTGAAACGGATGCAGGCGCGGAAATCGCGCCAGTCGTCGGGGTGGCTCATATAGTTGAACAGGATCTTCGGCGCCGCTTTCGGGTCCGCCGAGGCCAG
>JALSHL010000279.1 GCA_026982255.1 Paracoccaceae bacterium
ATTTTCTTTCCGAGCAGGGCAACATGCGCCGACATCGCCATATCCTTCCGCGAGTGTTCGCGGAAAGATATGTCAGGATCGGGTTAGCGAAAGATTAACGCTACAGCGGTTTTACAATCGCGCCGCCGCCCTCGAGCTGGAAGAAATAGGTGACCTGCTCGCCACTGCCATCCGCTGCCAGCGCGCAGGTGACGTTGAAGGCGTTCGGCTCCTCGCGCTGCTCGACGGTCAGCACGCTGCCGCAGGGGTAGCCCTGCAACGTGATGAACAGGCTGACAGCGTTGCGATATTCGGTTTCCTGGTCGCTCTGGGCCAGGGCGGGAACCGCGGTTGTCGCGATCAGGGCACCGGCGGCAATTGCGCGTAGAATTCTCATGAAAATCTCCTGCGATCCATAGTTACCCAGCATATATGCCTTTGGCCGGAAAAAAGATAGGGAGCGCGCGTAAACCGGCAGGGATTTGCCGGACCTGCGCCAATATGGCCCGTGCCTGTCCCATTGAAGCCGCAGCGCACAGTCCCCATAACGCCTGTAACGCAAACTTTCGAGGCAAGATATGAAATTCCTGAACAACATCCCGTTCCATACAGCGATTCTGATGGCGCTGTTTCTGGGGCTGGCACCGTTTACGCCCCCTCATATTCTGGGAAAACTCGACATGCTGTTTTCCGGCACATTGACCAAACCGATCGATATTTTCGATCTTTTCCTGCATGGCGCGCCCTGGCTGCTTTTGTTTGCCAAAATCTATGCCTATTATTCCGGTAAAAAGAGCAACACGGAAAACTGACATGGATACGGACAACTTCCTCCTCGCCCGACTGCAACAAGGCTGCGCAGGGCGCGAGGCGGAGGTGTTCATCGACGGACCGGACGGCCGCAGCTTCGCGCGGTTTTTCGAGAATGCCGGACGGATGGCCGCGGCGCTGCAGGCGCTCGGTGTCCGGCCCGGTGACCGGGTGGCGGCGCAGGTCGGGAAATCCGCAGAGGCGCTGGAGCTTTATGTCGGCACCGTTATGGCCGGCGGCGTCTTTCTGCCGCTCAATCCCGCCTATACCCCCGCCGAAGTCGGATATTTCCTCGGCGATGCGGCGCCGCAGGTGTTTGTGACCGCACCCGAGCATGTGGACGAACTGGCGGAGGTCGCCCGTGCCGTGCCCGAAGTCGTGACCCTCGGCACGGACGGTAACGGCAGTCTGCCCGATCTGGCCGCAGGGCAGGGGGCCGTTCCGCCGGTTCCCCGCGCGGCAAACGATCTGGCCGCGATCCTGTATACCTCCGGCACCACGGGGCGGTCCAAGGGGGCGATGCTGACCCACCGCGCCCTTGCCTCGAATTCCGCAACGCTCGTGGATGTCTGGCGCTTTACGCCCGACGATGTCCTGATACATGCCTTGCCGATCTTTCATACCCACGGCCTGTTTGTGGCCACCAACGTCGCCCTGATGGCGGGCGCCTCGCTGATCTTTCACCCCGCTTTCGATGCCGATGCGATTCTGGAGGACATGCCGCGTGCAACCGCCCTGATGGGGGTGCCGACCTTCTACACCCGCCTGCTGGACAGGCCGGAGCTGACACCGGCCCTGACCGCCAATATGCGCCTGTTCATCAGCGGCTCGGCCCCTTTGCTGAGCGAGACCCACGCCCGCTGGCAGGCGCGCACCGGCCACACCATTCTTGAACGCTACGGTATGACCGAAACCAATATGAACACCTCCAACCCCTATGACGGCGAGCGCCGCCCCGGAACGGTCGGTTTCCCCTTGCCCGGCGTGGAGCTGAAAATCACCGGAGACAACGGGCAGGAGCTGCCGGACGGCGAAATCGGCACGATCGAGGTGCGCGGCGACAATGTATTCGCCGGCTACTGGCAAATGCCCGAAAAAACCGCCGAGGAACTGCGCCCCGACGGCTGGTTTGTCACCGGCGATCTGGGGATGCGGGACAAGGATGGCTACATCACCATCGTCGGACGTTCGAAGGACCTGATTATTTCCGGTGGTTTGAATGTCTATCCCAAGGAGGTGGAATCCGTCATCGACGATATAGAGGGCGTGCGCGAATCCGCTGTCATCGGCGTGCCGGACGCGGATTTCGGCGAACAGGTTGTGGCCGTTGTCGTGCGGGACGACCCGACGCTGGATCGCGGGACGGTTGCAAGGGTGGCCGGAGAACGCCTCGCCAAATTCAAATGCCCCCGCCGTATCGAGTTTGTCGAGGCGCTTCCCCGCAACACCATGGGCAAGGTGCAGAAAAATGCCCTGCGCGAAACCTACTCCTGATCCAGAATACCCCAGCGCCGGTGCAGCCAGAACCACTGCTCCGGGTTTTCACGCACCCGCGCAGACAGGCTGTCATTGATCGCCTGTGTCATCGTGTCGGCATCCGACGGGGGAATAGGGGCCTCGAAGGCGATATCTATGTCTAGACTGTCGTCGCGGCGTGTGCCGTAGACGGGGATCAGCGGCACATCGTGTTTCAGCGCGATTTTCGCGGCAACGGTGGAGCTTTCGGCCCCGTGCCCCAGAAAGTCGAACTTTTTGGCATTCGGTACTCTCTGGTCGGTCAGGATAACCACCATGCCGCCGTTTTTCACATATTCCAGCACATCATGTGTGCCCTTGCGGCCCGACGGGAAAATGGGGCCGCCGATTTTCTTGAGCTCGCGCAGGAAAACACGGTCGAAATAGATGTTGGTATTGGGCCGGTATACTCCGCCGAGCAGAATCCCCCGCGCCTTGCAATAATGGCGAAACGCCTCCCACTGCCCGAAATGGCCGGTTACAACAATCGCACCCCTGCCGGCATCTGCGGCCTGCTGCAGCGCCTCGAAACCCGGTCCGGATGCGTGAAACAGATGCTGCCGCTTGCCGTAGGTCTCGTTGAAGAAAAGCTCGGTAAAAGTGCGCCCGAAATTGCGCCCGACCGCTTTCGTCATCCGCCCGATTTCGGCATCGGAAATATCGGGGTAGATCAGCCGCAGATTATTCGCGATCCGCTTTTTCGTCTTGGGCAGTCCGGCCACCAGCGCACCGACCACGACGCCGCCGGTTTTTATTCGCAGATTGAACGGCAGCAACCGCATGAGCCACAGAAACAGAACAAAAGGAATATGTTCCGCAATTTTGGTTGCCGTTTTCCAGCGTGACTTAACCATGTAGAGGACCGCAATCTGATGACAGAAATGTGAGGGCAAGACATAACGGGGTTCTGGCGCAATGACAATCGGCAGTCACCGGCCGGTCACCGAAAACCGGATATTGCGCCGTGGCCCGCCCATAAAAAAGGCGGACCGGAAAGCCCGCCCTCGTTCGTTCGACTGAAAAAACCTATTTCACCGGATTGATCATCATGACCATCTGGCGGCCTTCCATCTTGGGGATGGTCTCGACCTTGCCGGTGCCGGCCTCGGTCACATCGTCGGCCACACGGTTCAGCAGCTTGCGCCCCAGATCCTGATGCGCCATTTCGCGGCCGCGGAAACGCAGGGTGATTTTCACCTTGTCGCCATTGTCCAGAAAGCGGAACACATTGCGCATTTTCACGTCATAGTCGTGGGTGTCCGTGTTCGGGCGGAATTTCACCTCTTTGACCTCGATGATCTTCTGCTTTTTCCGTGCTTCGGATTCACGTTTCTGCTGTTCGTATTTGAACTTGCCGAAATCCATGATCTTGCACACGGGCGGTTTGGCGTTGGGCGAGATCTCGACCAGATCGAGCCCGACCTCGTCAGCCATCTGCATACCTACAGCGGGGGTTACAACTCCCACGTTTTCGCCTTCGGCGCCGATCAGGCGGATTTCGGGGGACCGGATGCGGTCGTTTACACGGGGTCCGGTGTCGCGCGTCGGGGGCGCGTTATGCGGTCTACGGGCTATGGGTTTCAGTCCTTGTATTGTTAAACCTTCGATACCCGCGGGAATCCGCAGGCACATTCGGATAAGTGTATAATTTGAACGGGTTCGTCAATAGTATAGCGCAAGATAGTCGTATTTTACGGGAAAACTTCACAATGGCGGCAGATATGACGGGCAATTTCGGACAATTGGCACTTTTGCTGGCGGCGGCGCTCGGCGCGGTTGTTTACCGTCTGCGCTATCTGCACGCGGACATCGGCACGGCGCGCAGCCTGTCCAAAACCCTCCCGGTCGCGCTTCTGGCGCTTCTTGCCCTGTGGGCCGGCGCCGGCTGGCTGCTGGTCGCCGCGCTCGTCCTGTCGGCCTGCGGTGACTGGTTCTTGTCCCGAAGCGACCGCTATTTCCTGCCCGGTCTGGTGGCGTTTCTGGCCGGGCATCTGGCCTATATCGGTATATTCCTGCAACAACCACCCCTGACGTCCCCGCCGGTTCTGGCATTACAGGCGGCGGCAATCCTCTACGGAGCGGGGTTCGCCGCGGTTCTGTGGCGGCGTGCCGGAAAGCTCCGCCTTGCCGTCATGTTCTATATCCTGACGATTTCGGTTATGGCGATTGGCAGCACATGGTATTTGCCGGCCAATCCCCTCGTCACCTTCGGCGCCTTCCTGTTCGTGTTTTCGGACAGCGCGCTGGCTATTCGTATGTTTATCGTTGGCGAATCCGCGCCGAAATCCGCCGGTCTGGGCGTTATTGTCTGGTGGAGCTACATCGCCGCGCAATTCGCCCTATTGCTTGGCCTGTCGAATCTGTTGTATTAACAGCGTGTAAACATTTTTGTAGTGAGTGCCCCATGTCCAAGAATACTCTTGCTGTAATCAGCTTCCTCGCCATCGCCCTGATTGTTTCGCCGGTTTTCGGATACGGACCGTTCAGCGCCCTGATATCCTCGAACGAGGATGTCACCGCCGGTGACAGCGGCGCCGGCAATGCTGCCGGAACCGTTGCTGAAACTGTCAACGGAAACTGAACCTAGACCAGCATGGTCACCGGATTTTCCAGATAGCCTTTGATTGCGGCAAGGAAGGTCGCCCCGAGCGCCCCGTCGATGACGCGGTGATCGACGGACAGGGTGACAGACATCACCGTCGCCACATCCAGTTGCCCCTCGCTGTTCACGACCGGTTTCTTCACACCGGCCCCCACAGCGAGAATCGAGGCCTGCGGCGGGTTGATCACCGCATCGAAATTGTCGATCCCCATCATCCCGAGGTTGGAGATGGCAAAGCTGCCGCCCTGGTATTCCTCGGGCATCAGCTTGCGGTCACGGGCCCGCGCCGCCAGATCCTTCATCTCGGCCGAAAGCGTCGACAGGGTTTTCGTCTCGGCATCCTTCAGAACCGGCGTGAACAACCCGCCCTCGATCGCCACGGCGACGGCCACGTCCGAGGGTTTCAGTTTCAGGATCCGGTCACCGGCCCAGACCGCGTTGCAATCGGGCACATCCTGTAGCGCCAGCGCGCTGGCCTTGATGATAAAATCGTTGACCGACAGCTTCACGCCCTTGCCTTCAAGCTGTTTGTTCAGCGTCGCGCGGAAGGCCAGCAATTCGTCCAGCAGGATATCGCGGCGCAGATAGAAATGCGGCACGGTCTGTTTGGCCTCGGTCAGGCGCGCGGCAATGATCTTGCGCATCCCGTCGAGGGTAACTTCTTCGTATTCGCGACCCGCATACATGGCCTTGACCGTATCGGAATCCGCCGACTGTGCCATAACCGGCGCCACGCTCGGGGCTGGCACGGCTTTCGGCGCGCTCGTTGCTCCCTCCACATCCGCCTTGACGATCCGCCCGTGCGGGCCGGAACCCTTGACGGTCGCCAGATCAATCCCCTTTTCCGCCGCGATGCGACGCGCCAGCGGCGAGGCAAACACACGGTCGCCCGATGCCGCCTTGGGTGCAGCGGGGGCGGGGGCTGCCGCTACAGGTGCGGGCTTTTCTTCAACTGCTGTCGAAGCTGCCACGGGGGCAGGGGTATCGCCGATGTCATCGGCGCTCTCGCCGTCCTCCAGCAGCACGGCAATCACCGCGTTGACCTTGACCCCTTCGGTGCCTTCGGGCACGACGATCTTGCCGATCACCCCTTCGTCCACCGCCTCGAACTCCATCGTCGCCTTGTCGGTCTCGATCTCGGCCAGAATATCGCCCGAGGACACCGCGTCCCCCTCCTTGACCAGCCATTTCGCCAGCGTCCCTTCCTCCATCGTCGGGGACAGCGCGGGCATCATGATATTGATAGGCATCTTCTGCTCTCCTTAACGATAGGTGACGGATTTGACGGCGGCGATCACCTCGTCGGTGGTCACCAGCGCCAGTTTTTCGAGGTTCGCCGCATAGGGCATCGGCACATCCTTGCCCGTGCAGTTGATCACCGGCGCGTCCAGATAATCGAACGCCTGTTCCATCAGCACCGCCGAGATATGGTTGCCGATGGAGCCCACGGGGAAGCCCTCCTCGACCGTCACGCAGCGATTGGTTTTCTGCACCGACCTGATCACCGTTTCCGTATCCATCGGGCGCAGGGAGCGCAGGTCCACCACCTCGGCGGAAATACCCTCTCCGGCCAGCCGGTCGGCGGCCTCCAGCGCGTATTGCATACCGATGCCGAAGGACACGATGGTCACATCGCTGCCCTCGCGCCAGATTTTCGCCTTGCCGATGGGCACGGTGAAATCCTCGATCTCCGGCACATCGAAGGAACGGCCATAGAGGATCTCGTTTTCAAGGAACACTACCGGATTGGGGTCGCGAATGGCCGATTTGAGCAACCCTTTGGCATCCGCCGCCGAATAGGGCATCACCACCTTCAACCCGGGCACCTGCGCATACATGGCCGCGAAGTCGTGGCTGTGCTGCGCCGCCACCCTTGCCGCCGCGCCATTGGCGCCGCGAAACACGATGGGGCAGTTCATCTGCCCGCCGGACATATACAATGTCTTGGCGGCAGAATTGATAATGTGGTCAATGGCCTGCAAGGCGAAATTGAAGGTCATGAACTCGACAACCGGACGCAAACCGGCAAAGGCCGCACCGACGGCCAGACCGGTAAATCCGTGTTCGGTGATCGGCGTGTCGATTACCCGCCGCTCGCCGAATTCGTCCAGCATTCCCTGACTGATCTTGTAGGCGCCCTGATACTGCGCCACTTCCTCGCCCATCAGGAACACATCGTCGCTGGCCCGCATTTCCTCGGACATGGCTTCGCGCAGCGCCTCGCGCACGGTCATCGACTTGAAGGTCGTGCCTTCGGGCAACTCGGGGTCGTCGGGAACGGTGACTGCGACCGGCGCGGCAGCCACCGCCTCCGGCGTTTCCGTTGCAGGGGCAGGGGCGGCCGGCGCGCTGTCGGCGGCGCTCGCATCCTCGCCATCCTCCAGCAGCACGGCAATCGGGTCGTTGACCTTTACGCCTTCGGTGCCCTCGGCGACCAGCAGCTTGCCGATCACCCCTTCGTCCGCCGCCTCGAATTCCATCGTCGCCTTGTCGGTCTCGATCTCGGCAATGATGTCGCCGGAGGAAACCGTATCGCCTTCTTTCACCAGCCATTTGGCCAGAGTGCCTTCTTCCATCGTCGGGGAGAGCGCGGGCATGAGAATCTGTATTGCCATTTTGTTAACCCCTTATGCGTAAACGTCTGTCCAGAGCTCGGAAACATCCGGCTCGGGGCTGTCTGTTGCGAATTGTGCGGCCTCGCTGACGATAGCCTTGATTTCCTTGTCGATGGCCTTCAGGTCATCCTCGCTGGCGTGTTTGCCGGTCAACAGCATCTCGCGCACATGGTCGATGGCGTCGTGTTCCTCCTTGACCTTCTGCACCTCCTCGCGGGTGCGGTATTTCGCCGGATCGGACATGGAATGCCCGCGGTAGCGATAGGTGTTCATCTCCAGAATATACGGCCCCTTGCCGGCGCGACAGTGGGCCACCGCCTTGGCGCCCGCGTCGCGCACCGCCAGCACATCCATGCCGTCCACCGCCTCTCCGGGAATTTCGAACGCCTCGCCGCGGGTATAGATCGCGGGGGTCGAGGTGGAACGCTCCTGCGCCGTGCCCATGGCGTAGTGGTTGTTTTCAATCACGAAAACCACCGGCAGCTTCCACAATGCCGCCATGTTGAAGGTCTCGTAAACCTGCCCCTGATTGGCGGCACCGTCACCGAAATAGGTGAAGCTCACATTGTCATTGCCGCGATACTTGTTGGCAAAGGCCAGACCGGCACCGATGGGCACCTGTGCGCCGACAATACCGTTGCCGCCGTAGAATTCCTTTTCCTTGGAAAACATGTGCATCGAGCCGCCCTTGCCGCGCGAATACCCCCCCTCGCGGCCGGTCAGTTCTGCCATCACCCCCTTGGGGTCCATGCCGCAGGCCAGCATATGCCCGTGATCGCGATACGAGGTAATACGCTCGTCGCCTTCCTTGGCGTTGGCCTCCAGCCCGACCACGACCGCTTCCTGCCCGATATACAGGTGGCAAAACCCGCCGATCAGCCCCATACCGTAAAGCTGCCCCGCCTTTTCCTCGAACCTGCGGATCAGCAGCATCTCGCGGTAATACTCCAGAAGCTCCTCTTTCGAGACATTGGGCTTTTTGCCAGCCATGCGCATTCCTCCGGCCAAATCAGAAAGGTTTAATGTTGAACTACATTATATTCCGTCCGCACAGGGAAATCACCCCCAAAAATGACCAAAGGTCATATTGGGTGTTATCGCAACAATAGCAGGTAGTTAACGGATAATGATCTCGTCGCCGCGCGCCATGCCCAGAACGCGCCGCGCCTGTTCGTCCAGCAGATCGAGATCGAGGTAATCATTCGACAGCCGCCGCGTCCGGTTTTCCAGCCGCGCGCGATCCGCCTGCAGCTCCGAAAGCTCCCGTTGCAGCGCCGACTCCTGCGCCCGCACCTGGAACAGCCGGAACAACCCGTATTCGCCCTGAAGCGCCGCATAGGAAAAGAAAACGATGCCCGAAACCAGCGCCAAAGACACCACAAGGCCGGTAAGGCCGTTTTTCGCCTGTGTCATTTCCATTTGCTCTGCCTCGAACGTGCGATTGATCCGCATCTGTCCGAATCATGCCACAAGTGATTCGCAAAGGGAATCCCCCAAATGCGAAAACTTGTAATATTCCCGTGAATCCAGACAATTGTGCCGGAGCGTTAAATCCGCCGCCAGAAGGCCAGCCAGTCGGTCGTGCGGGTCAACAGCTTGCCGATGGCAAAGGTCAGGTCCCAGTCGTTGAAAATCCCGTCATAGGCAACGATGCCCATGATGATCACTGCGAACCAGAATGCGGTTTTATTGTCCATGGTGCAGTATGGCCCGACGCGGGGCGCCGGACCAGCCCGTTTTACAGCAAGGCTTCGACTTTGGCGGCCACCGCCTCGGCCGTGATACCGAAATGTTTATACAGATCCTTGATCGGGGCCGAGGCG
>JALSHL010000280.1 GCA_026982255.1 Paracoccaceae bacterium
CCTTTTCGCCATCGGCGCGCTGTTCATCCTTGGCGGCACCATCACCGTGCGCATGCTGGTCGGCCCGTGGGGTTTGCGCCGCATCGGCGTGCTGGCAATCAGCGTGCTGGCGCTGGCCTCGGCCACGCAGGGGGTGTTGTTTTTCCTGTCGCCCTCGTTGACGTTGTTCTGGGGGACGGTGTGCCTGTATATGCTGGCCTTCGGGTTGATCCTGCCCTCGGCGCAGGCGGTGGCGATGGAACCGGCGGGGGAGATGCCGGGCTTTGCGTCGTCGGTTCTGGGGTCCATGCTGATGATCGCGGGGGGCATCGGGGCCAGCTTTGCGGCCATGCTTTACGACGGGTCGCACACGGCGATCAGCGGCACGATGGCGGTGTTCGGGGCTCTCGGGGTTGCTTGCCTTATCGGGGCGCGGCTTTATGATCGTATCGGTTCGAAATAGAAGGTGCCGCCCATGAAAGCCCCCCGTTTTACCCCGCTTGTCGCCAGTCTGCCCTCGATGGTGCCTTTTGTCGGTCCCGAGACGCAGGAACGCGCGACGGGGCGGAAATTCGATGCCCGTCTGGGTGCCAATGAAAACGTTTTCGGCCCCTCGCCAAAGGCCGTGGCCGCCATGCAGGCGGCGTTGCACGACATCTGGATGTATGGCGACCCCGAGAATTACGACCTGAAACAGGCGCTGGCCGCCCATCACGGAGTGGCGCCGGAAAATATCGTTGTCGGGGCGGGGATCGACGGGTTGCTCGGCTCGCTCTGCCGGATGCTGGTGCAGGAGGGGGTGTCGGTCGTTACCTCGCACGGGGCCTATCCGACCTTCAATTTCCACGTTGCCGGTTATGGCGGCACGCTGCACACCGTGCCCTATGTGAATGACGCCGAGGACCCGCAATCGCTGCTGGCCAAGGCGCGCGAGGTCGATGCAACGCTGGTCTATATCGCCAACCCCGACAATCCGATGGGCAGCTGGCACAGTGCGGAAAGGATACAGGCGATGATCGACGATCTGCCCGACACCGCGGTCCTGTGTCTGGACGAGGCCTATCTGGAATTCGCCCCCGAGGGCACCGCCCCAGCGCTGGATACATCGAAGGTCAACGTCATCCGTATGCGCACCTTTTCAAAGGCTTACGGCATGGCAGGGGCGCGCGTCGGCTATGCCATCGGCCATCCCGAACTGATCAGCGCCTTCAACAAGGTGCGCAACCATTTCGGCATGAACCGCGCCGCACAGGCGGGGGCGCTGGCCGCCTTGCAGGACCAGGACTATCTGGCGCAGACGCAGGCCAATGTCGCCGCCGCCAAGGAACGGCTGGCCGCGATCGCGCGCGCCAACGGGTTGACGCCGCTGCCCTCGGCCACCAATTTCGTGACGATGGATTGCGGGCGTGATGGTGATTTTGCCCGCGCGCTGGTCGCGGCACTTGTCGAGCGCGGGATTTTCGTGCGCATGCCCTTTGTCGCGCCGCAGGACCGTTGTATCCGCGTATCGGCAGGGCGGTCGCAGGACCTCGATGCGTTCGAGGCTGCGCTGCCCGCAGCACTGGAGAGCATCCGATGAACGATTACCCCCGCGATCTGGTCGGCTATGGCCCGACGCCGCCCGCCGCCAACTGGCCCGATGGTGCCCGTGTAGCCGTGCAATTCGTGATAAATTACGAGGAGGGCGGCGAGAACTGCATCCTGCACGGCGATCCGGCGTCCGAGGCGTTCCTGTCCGAAATCGTCGGCGCCGCCGCATGGCCGAACCAGCGTCATATGAATATGGAGTCGATCTATGAATTCGGTTCGCGCGTCGGTTTCTGGCGTCTGCAACGCATGTTTACCGCGCGCGATATTCCGGTGACGGTTTTCGGTGTCGCCACGGCGCTGCAAAAGAACCCGCAGGCGGTCGAGGCGATGAAATCCGCAGGGTGGGAGATCGCCAGCCACGGGCTGAAATGGATTGAATACAAGGACTTCGACAAGGAATCGGAACGGGAGCATATCCGCGAAGCGATCCGCATCCACACGGCTGTTACGGGGGAAAAACCGGCGGGCCTGTATCAGGGGCGGACCTCGGAACACAGCATTAATCTGGCCTTCGAGGAGGGCTTCGAATATTCCGCCGACACTTACGCTGACGAGGTGCCCTATTACCTGTCCGGCGGGCGCCTGATGGTGCCCTATACGCTGGATGCCAACGACATGCGTTTTGCCACGCCGCAGGGGTTCAATTGTGGCGACCAGTTCTACAGCTATCTCAAGGACAGTTTCGACACGCTTTATGCCGAGGGCGGGCGCATGATGTCCGTCGGCCTGCATTGCCGTCTTGCCGGTCGTCCCGGTCGCGCGGCGGCGCTGGCGCGGTTCCTCGATTATGTGCAGGGATTCGATTCGGTCTGGCTGGCCCGCCGGATCGACATCGCGCGGCACTGGCGCGCGCAGAATCCGCCTTCGGTTTAGCTTGAAACTGTTTCAACAGGAATCGCGGGCAACCCCTTGACGTCAAAGGATTAGACTACCCTAAACCCTCCCGATACCGGAGCTGAAACGTGCGCAACCCGACCTACCATACCCCCCGAGGCGGCCTGCCGCCGCAATCCGACATGCTGACCGGCCGCGCGGTTTTCACCGGGGCTTACGCCGTGATCCCCAAGGGCACGATGGCCGATATTGTCACCAGCAACCTGCCGCATTGGCACAATACCCGCGCCTGGATTCTGGCCCGCCCGCTGAGCGGATTTGCCGAGACCTTCGCGCAATATATTGTCGAGGTCGGCGCGGGCGGCGGCAGCGACGTCCCCGAACCGGATCCGCAGGCGCAGGCGGTGCTGTTTGTGGTGGACGGGGCCATGACCCTGAGCATCGACGGCACGGCGCACGCGCTGACAAGCGGCGGATATGCCTATATCCCGCCTGCCGCGCGCTGGTCCGTAAAGGTTGAGGAAACCGCCACATTCCACTGGATTCGCAAGGTTTACGAGCCGGTCGGGGGGATCGATACGCCCGAGGCCTTCGTTACCCGCGACATGGACGCCCCGCGCATCGAGATGCCCGATACCGGCGGCGTCTGGTCCACCACCCGTTTTGTCGATCCCGCCGATATGCGCCATGACATGCACGTCAACATCGTCAATATCGAGCCGGGCGGGGTGATCCCCTTCGCCGAAACCCATGTCATGGAACACGGGTTGTATGTGTTGCAGGGCAAGGCGGTCTATCGCCTCAACCAGGACTGGGTCGAGGTCGAGGCCGGCGATTTCATGTGGCTGCGCGCCTTCTGCCCGCAGGCCTGTTATGCGGGCGGACCGGAGACCTTCCGCTATCTGCTTTACAAGGACGTCAACCGCCATCCGAAGCTGAAACCATGATTCCTGTCGAGCCGCTCACCGCCGGATCCTTCGAACCCTTCGGTCGGGTGATCGAGGCCGATCCCGCCACGGCGGTGGAAATCAACGCCGGTTTCACCACCCGTTTTCACGCGCTGGCCACGGCGGATACCGGTGACGGTGCGGCCATCCTGTCGATATTCCGCGGCCGTCCGCGTCCGCTGGCGGTCGCCATGCTGGAATGCCACCCGCTCGGCTCGCAGGCATTCATGCCGCTGGGGGGGCGCGACTGGCTGGTGGTGGTGGCCGAAACGCCCGGGGCGCAGGCCTGCCGCGCCTTTCATTGTCGCGGTGATCAGGGCGTGCAATACGCACGCGGCGTCTGGCACCACCCGTTGCTGGTGCTGGATACGCCGCAGGATTTTCTGGTTGTCGACAGGGCAGGGGACGGTGACAACCTGCAAGAGGTTTTCTTCGACGAGGTGCCGATCAGCCTGCCGCGATAACCGCGCTTGCCGTATCCAGCGCGCCGCTGCCGTGCGGAATGTCCAGCGCCTTCAGTCCCGCATCAATGGTCGCCAGCGCGCCCAGCAGCATCGGCGGGTTCATGTGGCCCATATGCCCGATCCGCATGATCCGGTCGGGATCCGGCCAGATCGCTCCCAGTCCGATACCCAGCACCAGACCGGCGCTTTCCTCGCACCAGACCCGCAGCTTTGTCAGGTCATGGGTTTCGCTCACCACCGTTGTCACCGCTGTCGAACGCTCCGCACGCGCCGGCACATTGCATTGCAACGCCCCGGCTTCGCCCCAGACGTCGATGGCGGCCCAGACGGCCTCCGCCTGCACGCGATGGCGCTGCCAGACGTTTTCGATGCCCTCCTCGTCCACGATCATTTTCAGCGCCTCGTCCAGCCCGAACAGCAGGTGCGTAGGCGGGGTGCCTCCGAACTGCTGGTAATACATTTGCGGATGGACCCGCGGCTCCCAGTCCCAATAGGGCGAGGTTTTGTTAACCTTTTCCGAAACCGCCTGCGCCTTGTCGTTGTGAAAGGTAAAGGCCAGACCGGGCGGCGTCATCAATCCCTTCTGGCAACCGGCCACCATCACATCGACGCCCCATTTGTCCATCTCGAAGCGTTCGCAGCCAAGGCTGGCAATGCAATCGACCATCAGCAAGGCCGGATGCCCCGCCGCATCCAGCGCCGCCCGCAAGGCCGGAATGTCGTTGGAAACCGAGGTGGACGTATCCGTCTGCACCGAGGTCACCACGCGGATTTCGTGGTTAACGTCGGCGCGCAACGCCTCCTCGACCTTCTGCGGATCAAATCCCGTTGTCGTGCCGAAGTCGAGGATCTGCACATCTATCCCCATCCTTTGCGCCGTTTCGGCGTAACCATGCCCGAACCGCCCCGTTGCCAGCGCCAGCATTTTCTGCCCCGGCTCCAGCACATTGGTGAGCGAGGCCTCCCATGCACCATGCCCGTTGGCAATATAGATCGCCGGAGTCCCGCCGGTCTGCGCCACGGTTTTCAGCCGCGCCATGATCCCCTCGGTCTGCGCAATCAACGGCCCCTCGTAAATATTCGGTGCCGCCTTGTGCATGGCATTCAGCACGCGGTCGGGGATGACCGACGGACCGGGGGTCAGAAACAGGTCGCGACCGTGCGAGAGGGTCATGGCAAAACTCCTTGTGTTGTATCGTGCCAACCTATCAAGCCTTTCCGGTTTGAAAACACCGATTTTCGCCTAATTCCCCATTCCGCTCTTGAGACGTCGCGTCGCACGGCATAGTTTGCATCCGCACGCACAAGGCGGCAAGGCAGGAGAGGCCCCATGTCCCGGGACGATACCAATGCAGACACCGGATACCGCCGCCTGTGGCGCGACTGGCTGTCGCCTTATCGCGGGCTGATCCTTCTGAGCGTGGTTTTTCTGGTGGTCGCGGCCTTCGGCGCGGCGGGCTACTCCAAGGCGGTGCAGCTTATCATCCAGGCCTACGAGACCGCCGATACCTCGGTTATCTACTGGGGGCCGCTGTCGATTATCGCCCTGTCGATGACCAAGGGGCTGAGCAATTACATACGCATCGTTGCCGCCAGCACCGCCTTCAGCCGGCTGGAGGCCGACCTGCAGGAAAAAATGTATCAAAAACTGCTGTTTGCGGACCTTTCCCGCCTGCAATCGGACACACCGGCCGCGCTTGCCATGCGGTTTTCCTCGGATACGCAACTGGTGCGGCTGGCGGTGGAGGCGGCGCTGGAGGGGCTTTCCTCGGTCCTGATCATCGTGGCCACGGTCGCCATCATGATGTCGATCGACTGGCAGGTGACGCTTGTTCTGGTGCTGGTGTTTTCCGGCGCGGTGGTTCCGGTCAACCTGATCGGCACCCGCGTGCGCCGGATTACCGGTTCCTCGCAGGATGAACTCTCGCGCATGAACAGCGATATTGTCGAGGGGCTGTCGGGTATCCGCATGGCGCGGACCTATCAGCTGGAAAACCGTCTGGCGCGCTCGGCGGCGGATATTTTCGCCCGTTTGCGCGACCTGAAAATCCATCTGGCGAAATGGAACGCCCGCCTGTCCCCGATCATGGAAATCCTGAGCGGACTGGCGATTGCCGTGCTGCTGGTCATCGTCTCGTGGCGCATTTCGCGCGGCACCATGAGTATCGCGGATTTCATGGGGTTGCTGACCGGCGTCAGCGTAATCTCGCAACCGGCCCGCAAGATCGGCGCCACGTTTTCCGCCATGATGCAGGGGCGTGTGGCGCTCGGGCGGCTCTATACCATCCTCGACAGCGCCGATGAAATCGTCGATGCCCCGGATGCGCGGCAGATCGCGCAGACGACGGGCCGTCTGTCCTTCGATCATGTCGGTTTCCGCTATCCCAACGGGTTCGAGGCGCTCTCGGACATCAATCTGGATATTCCGGCCGGTTCCCGTGTGGCCTTTGTCGGGCGCTCCGGTGCCGGAAAGTCCACGGTTTTCAACCTGATCCCGCGCCTTTTCGACACCACCTCGGGGCGGGTGCTGCTGGACGGCACCGACATTCGCGACATCACGCTGGATTCCCTGCGTCGCCAGATCGCCGTGGTCAGTCAGGACGCCGTGCTTCTGGCCGGTACCGTGGGCGAGAACATCGGCTTCGGCCGCCCCGATGCCACCCCCGACGAAATCCGCGCCGCCGCCAAAGCCGCCGCCGCCGACGGGTTTATCTCGAAACTGCCGCAGGGATACGATACACCCATCGACCCCGCCGGCGGCCATTTTTCCGGCGGCGAGAAGCAGCGCCTGTCCATCGCCCGCGCTATTCTGCGCGATGCGCCGGTCTTGCTGCTGGACGAGCCGACCTCGGCTCTGGACGCGGAGTCCGAGGCCGCTATCCGCAAGGCGCTGGAGCAACTGGCCGCGGGGCGCACCACGCTGGTTATCGCCCATCGTCTGGCCACCATTCTGGATTCCGACATGATCGTGGTCATGGATCAGGGCCGTATTGTCGAGACCGGCACGCACGAGGAACTCCGCGCCCGCAACGGTATTTATGCCGAGCTTTACCGCCTGCAATTCTCCGGCGCCTGATAGCGCTGTGCCAGTTTTTCCGGCGAAACCCCCAGCCGGTAGCGCAACAGAATCCCCGCATTCCGGAACGAACGCCGCCACCACCCCTCGCGCCGGTATCGCTCGGCGCTGGTGATCACCCTTGCCGGTAACATCCGCAACCGCCCGCGCAGCTTGCGCGCCATTGCGACGTCCTCCATCAACGGTATCTCGTCAAAGCCGCCCACCGAGTCATAGAGCCTGCGACTGACCAGCAACCCCTGATCGCCGTAGGGCAGGCCAAACACCCGCGCCCGCAAATTCGCCCAGCCCGCGATCCATCGCGCGGCCAAGGACGTATCGTCAAACCCCAGCCGGAAATACCCCGCCCGTTCCGTATCGCGCAAATGCCCCGCCACGGCGCGGGTCCAGCCGTCCTGCAACACGCTGTCGCCGTGCAGAAACAGCAGCCACGCCCCGCGCGCCTCGCGCGCCGCGACCGCCATCTGTCCGCCGCGACCGGGCGGGGCGGGCACGACCCTCGCCCCGACTTCCTCGGCAATCAGCAGGGTGTCGTCGTCCGAGCCGCCATCGGCAAAGAGCACCTCGGTGATCAGCCCTTCGGTCAGGGCCGCCCCCAGCGCCGCCAGCACGGGGCCGAGCCGGTCGCCCGCGTTCAGCGTCGGAATGATAACGGAAATCGGCGCGGGCATCGGAACCTCGGAAAAAACACAACTGCGGCAGTATAGCGGGGGTGAAACCGCAGCGCGACACCTATATATACCGTCGGAACCAAAGGGGGAGGCAAAATGCCCAAAGGATTTCACAATACGGAGCGCACGGTGCTGCGCATCGCCGGAGCCGACCGGATCGAGTTTCTGGAAGGGCTGGTCAGCAATACGGTCAAACATCTGGATAAAGCGCCGGTCTATGCCGCCATGCTCTCGCCGCAGGGCAAATACCTGTTCGATTTCATTCTGTCGGCCGATGGCGACAGTGTGCTGCTGGATGTCAAAACCGACCGCGCGCAGCCGCTCGCCATGCGTCTGAACATGTATAAACTGCGCGCCGATGTGACGATTTCGGACTCCGGCCTGAAGGTGGTGCAGGGTGTGGGGGCGGCGCCCGAAGGGGCCTTTGCCGATCCGCGCGACCCGAACCTCGGCTGGCGGCTCTATACCGGTGATGTCCCCGCGCTGGAGCCGATGAGCGTGGCCGAGTGGGATGCGCTCCGCGTGGAAAACACCGTTCCCGAGACCGGAATCGAGTTGCTCCCCGACGAAACCTATATTCTGGAGGCCGGTTTCGAGCGCCTCAACGGCGTCGATTTCCGCAAGGGCTGCTATGTGGGGCAGGAGGTTACCGCCCGCATGAAACACAAGACCGAGCTGAAAAAGGGGCTGGTGCAGGTCGCCATCGAAGGCACCGCAGAAGCGGGCACGCCGATCACCACGGATGGCAAACCGGCGGGCACACTATATACGGTCGTGAACGGCAAGGGTCTGGCCCATCTGCGTTTCGAGCGCGCCAAGGGCGACATGCAGGCCGGCGATGCGGTGGTGCGGCGGGTCTAGTCGTTGCGCACCAGCGCCGCGAAACGCGAGAATACCGGTTCGTTGGCGGCAATGATCTCTCCGGTTTCGACCGGATTGTCATCCGTGCCGAACCCCTCGACCAGCCCGCCAGCCTCTTTCACCAGCAGCAGGCCGGCGGCCAGATCCCAGGCGTTCAGCCGCCGCTCCCAGAATCCGTCGTAGCGACCGGCCGCGACATAGGCCAGATCGAGCGCCGCCGAACCCCAGCGCCGCACACCGGCGCAGCGCGGCAGGATGCGCGCCAGATCCTGCAGGGTGTCCGGCAAATCCGTGCGCCCGCCGAAAGGCAGGCCGGTGGCGAACAGCATCTCGATCATCTCGCGCCGGTCCGAAACCCGCAGGCGCCGGTCGTTCATCCACGCTCCTTCGCCCTTTTCCGCAGTAAACATCTCGTTCTTGGCGGGGTCGAAAATCACTGCGGCAACAATCTCGCCCTTGTGTTCCAGCGCGATGGAAACCGCCCAGTGCGGCAGCCCGTGCAGGAAATTCGAGGTCCCGTCCAGCGGATCGACAATCCAGCGTCGCGTCGGATCGGTGCCCGCAATCTCCGCACCTTCCTCGCCCAGAAAACCGTAGTTCGGACGGGCTTCGGCCAGTTCCTCGCGGATGATCTCCTCGGCTTTCAGGTCGGCCTTGGAGACAAAATCCCCGGCGCTTTTGGACGAAACCTGAAGGTTCTCCACCTCGCCGAAGTCACGGATAAGGCTGCGACCGGCCTTGCGCGCGGCTTTGACCATAATATTCAGATTGGCAGAGGCATTCGACATTGTTCAGACTTTCAAAGAGGGGGGCGCAGACGCTCGCGACATATTCGGTGGCGCTAGGCGCG
>JALSHL010000281.1 GCA_026982255.1 Paracoccaceae bacterium
CCTCGAAATAACGCACATCCCCCGTCACCGCTTTCGCCATATCCAGCCGGATCGCCGCCGCCCCCGTGCGGTGTTTGCCGCGACATGTGCCGGGATAGATCACCCCGTCCGGCCCCATGGGCGCGCCCTCCTGCGGCGCCCCGAGCGCCCCTGCAATATCGCGCCGCGTGCAGGTGCAGGCATAGGTCAGCCCCATGTCCGCCAGCCGTTGCAGCGCATCGCTATAGGCAGGCAGTCGGCTTGACTGGCGCAACACCGGCTCCGGCCAGTCCAGCCCCAGCCAGTGCAGATCGTCATAGATCGCCTGAACGTATTCCTCGCGGCTGCGCGCCGTGTCGATATCCTCCAGCCGCAACAAAAACCGCCCGCCCTTCGCCCGCTCCCACGCGGTCAGCGCCGAAAACGCATGGCCCAGATGCAGCGGGCCGGTGGGCGAGGGGGCAAAGCGTTCTACCCGAGCCATGCCAGAAAATCCGCCTTGGCGCGGTCGGTATAGGCCTTGTAGCGGGTCACGCGGTTGCGCCGCCCGCCCTTGACGCCCTCCACCGGCGGGAACAGGCCGAAGTTGACGTTCATCGGCTGGAAATGTTTCGCCGCCGCCCCGCCGGTAATATGGTTGACCAAAGCGCCGGTGGCCGTGGTAAACGGCGGTGGCCCGACCGGCCTTCCCAGCCGTTCCGAGGCCGCCATCCGCCCCGCCAGCAACCCCATGGCGGTGCTTTCCACATAGCCCTCGACACCGGTAATCTGTCCGGCAAACCGCAGGCGCGGCGCGGATTTCATCCGCATCCGGTCATCCAGCAACCGCGGCGAGTTGATAAAGGTATTGCGATGGATCCCGCCGAGACGGGCGAAATTCGCCTCCTCCAGCCCGGGGATCATGCGGAACACCTCGGTCTGCGCGCCGTATTTCATCTTGGTCTGGAATCCCACGATATTATATAGCGTTCCCAAGGCATTATCCTGCCGCAACTGCACCACCGCATGCGGCTTGACGTCGGGCGCATGCGGATTGGTCAGCCCGACCGGCTTCATCGGACCCCAGCGCAGGGTCTCGCGCCCGCGCTCGGCCATCACCTCGATCGGCAGGCAGCCGTCGAAATAGGGGGTGTCCTTTTCCCAGTCCTTGAACTCGGTCTTTTCCGCCGCCAGCAGCGCGTCGATAAAGGCGTTATACTGCGCCTCGTCCATCGGACAGTTGATATAGGCGGTGCGCTCTTCCTCGGTCTCGCCCTTGTCATAGCGCGACTGCTTCCACGCCTTGTCCATGTTGATACTCTCGGCATAGACAATCGGCGCGATAGCATCGAAAAACGCCAGCGAGGTTTCCCTGTTCAGCCCCGCCACCGCCTCGGCCAGTTTGACCGAGGTCAGCGGGCCGGTCGCCACGATCACGCTGTCCCAGTCCTCGGGCGGCAGCCCCGCCACCTCGCCACGCTCCAGCGTCACCAGCGGATGCGCCAGCAGTTTTTCGGTAACAGCGGACGAGAACGCCTCGCGGTCCACCGCCAGCGCGCCACCGGCGGGCAGGGTGTGCCGGTCGGCCATCTCCATGATCAGCCCGCCGGCCTGCCGCATTTCCCAGTGCAGCAGACCAACGGCGTTTGCCTCGTCATCGTCGGAACGGAAGGAGTTGGAGCAGACCAGTTCGGCCAGCTTGTCGGTCTGGTGGGCAAAGGTGCCGACCTCGGGGCGCATTTCATGCAGCACAACCGGCACGCCCATTTGCGCTGCCTGCCATGCGGCCTCGGAACCGGCCATGCCGCCGCCGATGATATGGATGGGTTTTGTCATGCAGGGGGATGTAGGGCAAACCCGCGCAAAAGAAAAGGGCGCCCGTGCAGGGGCGCCTTGTTTGCTGTCTTGCTTCAGTCTACCAAATTCAGACTGGAAAAGTTGTAGTTCCTGAACCGGCGACTGTCGATGTCGCCGGGCGTATTCGCGCTGCCGCCCGGAATTTTGAAGGCAACACGCGCCACGCCAACGGCTATTCCGCGTCGTCTTCCTCGCCCTGATCGGCAATCCAGGCGACCGAAACGACCTCCTCGGCATCGCCGACCTTGAACACGGTCACGCCGGACGAGGCGCGCCCTTGCCGCGAAATCCCCGCGACCGGACAGCGGATCGACTGGCCGGTGCTGGTCGCCAGCATGATCTGGTCATCCTCGTCCACGGGGAAAGAGGCCACAACCGTATCGCCCCGCCGTCCCAGATTGGCCGCCGCGATACCCTGACCGCCACGACCCGAGACACGGTATTCATGCGCCGAGGACCGCTTGCCGAACCCGCCAGAGGTCACCGTCAGGATCCATTCCTCCAGCGCCGACAGCTCCGCATAGCGTTCGCTGGAAATGGTGTCGTCCCCTTCCTCGACCGGCGCGCCTTCCTCGCCGGTCACGGCGCGGCGCATTTTGAAATAGGCGTTGCGCTCGTCCGGCGTGGCCTCGACATGGCGCAGGATCGACATGGAAACCACCTCGTCGCCTTCGGCCAGTTTGATGCCGCGCACACCGGTGGAATCGCGTCCCTTGAACACCCGCACATCGGTAACGGGGAAGCGGATCGCCTTGCCCATTTTCGTGGTCAGCAGGAAGTCGTTGTCCTCGTGGCAGATATGCGCCGCGATCAGCTTCACATCCTCGGGCAGCTTCATGGCGATCTTGCCGTTGGCCATAACATTGGTGAAATCCGACAGCGCATTGCGCCGCACATTGCCGGTGGAGGTGGCAAAGACGATCTGCAAATCGTCCCATTCTTCCTCGGGCACGTCCACGGGCATGATGGCGGCAATGCCGACGCCCTGCGGGATCGGCAGGATGTTGACAATCGCCTTGCCGCGGGCATTGCGCCCGCCCGGCGGCAGACGCCAGGTTTTCAGTTTATAGACAATCCCGTCCGTGGTGAAGAACAGCAACGGCGTGTGGGTGTTGGCGACAAACAGCTGCGTGACGAAATCCTCGTCCTTGGTGTTCATCCCCTTGTTGCCCTTGCCGCCGCGTTTCTGGGCGCGGAATTCGTCCAGCTGCGTGCGTTTGATGTAGCCCGCGTTGGTGATGGTCACCACCATTTCCTCGGATTCGATCAGGTCCTCGTCGTCCATATCGCCGGTGAAATCGACAATTTCGGACCGGCGCGGCACCGCGAACTGCTCCTTCACCTCGGCCAGCTCGGCGGAAATGATCGCCATGATCCGCTCGCGCGAACGCAGGATATCCAGATAGTCGGTGATCTTGCCGGCCAGCACCTGCAACTCGTCCGTCACCTCTTTGACGCCCATGGCGGTCAGCCGTTGCAGGCGCAATTCCAGAATGGCACGGGCCTGTGTTTCCGACAGGTTATAGGTGCCGTCATCGTTCATCTTGTGGCTGGGATCGTCGATCAGCTGGATATATTCGGCAATATCCTGCGCCGGCCAGCGCCGCGTCATCAGCTTCTCGCGCGCTTCCGCCGGATCGGCAGAGGCCCGGATGGTCGCCACGATTTCGTCCACATTCGACACGGCCACCGCCAGCCCGCACAGCACATGGCTGCGCTCGCGCGCCTTGCGCAATTCGTAGGCTGTGCGCCGCGCCACCACTTCCTCGCGGAAATCGATGAAAGCGGTCAGGAACTTGCGCAGATCCAGCTGCTCCGGCCGCCCGCCGTTCAGCGCCAGCATGTTGCAGCCGAAACTGGTCTGCAACGGCGTGAAACGGAACAGCTGGTTCAACACCACCTCGGGGGTTGCGTCGCGTTTCAGCTCGATCACCACGCGCACGCCGAAACGGTCGGATTCATCCTGCACGTGGGCGATGCCCTCGATCTTCTTGTCGCGGGCCAGATGGGCGATCTTCTCGATCAGCACCGCCTTGTTGACCTGATAGGGAATTTCCTCGACCACGATAGCGAAACGGTCCTTGCGGATTTCCTCAACCTTGGTTTTGGCGCGGATGATGACCGAGCCACGCCCCTCGGTATAGGCCTTGCGCGCTCCGGCGCGGCCCAGAATGATACCGCCGGTCGGGAAATCGGGGGCAGGGATGTATTCCATCAGGGCAATCGAATCCAGATCCGGCTGCTCGATCAATGCCTGCGTCGCGTCGATCACCTCGCCCAGATTGTGCGGCGGAATATTGGTGGCCATGCCGACGGCAATCCCGCCCGCGCCGTTGACCAGCATATTCGGAAAACGTGCCGGCAGAACCGAGGGCTCCTGATCCTTGCCGTCGTAATTGTCCTGGAAATCGACCGTGTCCTTCTCGATGTCCGCCAGCAGGAACGCCGCCGGCCTGTCCATGCGGACCTCGGTGTAACGCATGGCCGCGGCCTTGTCGCCGTCCATGGAGCCGAAGTTCCCCTGACCGTCCAGCAGCGGCAGCGACATGGAAAAATCCTGCGCCATACGCACCAGCGCATCGTAAATCGCGCTGTCGCCGTGCGGGTGGTATTTACCCATGGTGTCGCCGACGGGGCGCGCCGACTTGCGATAGGCCTTGTCATGGGTATTGCCGGTCTCGTGCATGGCATAAAGAATGCGCCGGTGCACCGGCTTTAACCCGTCGCGCAGGTCGGGAATAGCGCGCGACACGATCACGCTCATGGCATAGTCGAGATAGGAGGTTTTCATCTCCTCCACGATCGAAATGCTCGGCCCGTCATAGACGTATTTTTCCGGCTGCTCGCCGCCTGTTGTCTCGTCTTTATCGCTCACGTTGGTTCACCCGCTCTGGACACAAGATATTGTGGATCAGACTAGCAAACCGGGGCGCTTGGCGCAATCACTGGTTGGCCGGAATCGCAAAATAGTCGGGGGCGCATCCGTCCTGTCCTGCACATGAAAAAGGCACCGCCGAAGCAGTGCCTTCCAACCGGTATCGCGCGGAAATCAGGAGGCCGGTTTGGCCGCCGATTTGCTCAGCGGATCGTCCTCGCGCTGCACGGAACCCTCGAAATGGGCGCCGCTCTCGATGGCGATGGTCTTGTGGATGATGTCGCCCTCGACCCGTGCGGTGGCGGTCAGGCGCACCTTCAGGCCGCGCAGACGACCGACAACGCGGCCGTTGACCACGACATCGTCGGCCACCACTTCGCCCTTGACGGTGGCGCCTTCGCCAACGGTCAGCAGATGCGCGCGGATGTCGCCCTCGACCGTGCCCTCGATCTGCACGTCGCCGGTGGTGGTCAGGTTGCCCTTGATCACCAGATCGGACGACAGGATGGACGGTGCCGGTTTCGGTTTTGCCGCCGGTGCCGGTGCCGGCGTCGCAGGCGCTTTCGGTGCCGGTGCGGGCTTCGGGGTGCTGGCGGATTTTTCCGGAGCGGGTGTGTCGCTGGATTTTCCTTTAGTAAACATTTCTTCCTGCCTCTATGTAGGTTAGTGGGTTCAACGGTTTGCCGTTGCGGCGTAACTCGTAATGGACATGGGAGCCGGTGCTGCGGCCAGAACTCCCCATATCACCAATCCGGTCCCCGCGCGAGACCCTTTGCCCTTTTTCCACCCGCAGCTTGCTCTGGTGGGCATAAAAGGTCTCGTAGCCGAATTCGTGCTGGATAATCACAACCCAGCCGTATCCGCTTTGCCGTCCGGCGAATTTCACCACCCCGTCGGCCGTGGCATAGAGCGGGGTGCCCATCGGTGCGGCCCAGTCGAATCCGTTATGCATACGGGTGCCGCCCTTGATCGGGTCGCGGCGCGGCCCGAATGTGGACGTGGTGCGCACGGGGGTGCGGGTCGGCATGATAAAGGGAATCTTCTGTCCGGCGATATTCATAAGCTGGATGGTGTCCATATCCATCAGCAGCTGTTTCAGCCGGGTTTCCTCCGGATCCATTTCCGCAGGGTCGTCAGGGAACAGCTCGGTATTGCCCGGCCCGCCCTGACCGGAATAGTTCCGGCGGATGGTCGACAGAATGCTGTCGATATCCAGCCCCGCCCCCTTGAACATCCGTTCCAGCGGCACCAGCGAGGTCTGCACCGCCGCTTCGACCTGCGAGATCATCCGGTCGCGCCGCTGCGCCTCCAGCCGCATCCGCAGCTTGGTTTCCTCGATCTGCGCCTGCAATTCCTTGGTATAGGCGATGGAGGCATCCCGGTTTTTCACCGCTTCTTCCAGAATGGTGTTCATGGCCTTCAAAGTGGCCGCCAGCTCGCTGTCGCTGGATTCGCGCGGGCCTGTGCCTTCGGTCAGCTTGGCGAATTCCGCCTGCAGCCCGTCCAGCGCCTGCTGCGCCGCGTTGCGTTCCGCCGTGGCAGAGTTCAGCTTGCGTTGCAGTGCGAACAGCGTGATCTGCTGCTCGTTCTGCACGGTCATGGAATCGATCAGTTCGTCCTGTTGCAGGGCGACCTGTTCCAGTGCCAGATTGAACCGCTCCTGTGTGGCCTGCGCCAGACGGGCGAATTCGTCCCGTTCCGCCGCCAGTTCCGCCAGCCGCTGCTCGTAGGCATCCTGCAATGCCTCGCTGCGCGCCTGCGCGCTGTCGGATTCGAAACTGCTGGAAATCGTCGCGGTCGTCGCCACGATCAGCCACCCCACCGCAGCCGTGCTGCCCGCCAGCAGCGCAAGGCGGCCGAGCGGGGAAAAGGTGATCTCCTTCTGCTCCAGCCGACCCTTGATGATCAGGGTCTGCTCCGGCAGAATTTTGGAAAGCGACTTGTTGATCGCCCCGAATATGCTGGCCATATGTCGGCAACCCCGGATTCACGCCCGAAGGCGGTTGATTTTTCCCGAACGGTGATAGGAAAAACCGCACCGCATGGCAACGGGTATTAACGTCAAGGTTACCTTGGCGGCCGGAATGGGCAAACTTTGGCCTATTCCACCAGCGGCCAGTAGAAATCCGGCGGCAATCCGGCCTCGGCCCGTTTTTCCTCGTTGAACGGCGGGCGCAACGTGGAATGGAAATATTTTCGCACCAGCGCGTGAAACGTCTCTTTCGGGTCCATCTCGTGGCGCCCGCACAGAAAATGGAACCATTTGGAGCCATAGGCCACATGCCCGACCTCCTCGCCGTAGATCACCTGCATCGCGGCCACGGTTTCCGCGTCCCCCGCCTTGTCGAACATCGCGATCATCCCGGGCGTCACATCCAGCCCGCGCGCCTCCAGCACCATGGGCACTACCGCCAGCCGCCCCATGAAATCCGTTGCCGTATCGCTGGCCGCCTGCCACATGCCCGCATGTGCCGGCATGGCGCCGTAAAAACTGTCATATGCTTCAAGTCTGTCCGACAACAACATGAAATGCTTGGATTCCTCATCCGCAGCTTTCACCCAGTCATCATAGAACCCGCGCGGCATTTTCACATCGGAAAACCGTGCGACAATATCCCAGTGCAGGTCCACCGCGTTCAACTCGATATGGGCAATCGCGTGCAGCAGCGCGACCCGCCCCGCCCGTGATCCGGCGCGGCGGCGCGGCACATCGCGCGGGTTCAGCAACTCCGGCGCTTCGGGGCGGGCCGGAAACTCCGGCGGCTCCGCCCGTCCGATATCCTGCGCCCCCTCTGATGCAAACCACGCCGCCGCCAGTTCCCGCGACAACGTGCATTTCTTCCACGGGTCAGGCTCGGACAATACCGCCACCGCGGCTTCGCTCAGTGTCATAGCGCCCGCACGGCATCCAGAACCTCGGCCACATGCCCCTTGACCCGCACCTTGCGCCAGATTTGCCGGATCACGCCCTCGCCATCGACCAGAAACGTCGACCGCTCGATCCCCATGTAGGTCCGCCCGTAGTTCTTTTTCTCCACCCAGGCGCCGAGCGCCTCGATCAGAACCCCGTCCTCGTCGGCCAGCAATGGGATGCCAAGGTTATGTTTTGCCACGAAATTATCGTGCTTGCGCACCGAATCTTTCGACACGCCGACCACGCTCGCCCCCGCCGCCTCGAACTCCGGCAGTGCGGCGGTGAAATCGATCGCCTCGGTGGTGCAGCCCGGCGTATTGTCCTTGGGATACAGGTAAACAACCAGTTTACGCCCCTTGAAATCCGCCAGCGAGAGCCGCCCGCCACCGTCGCGGGGCAGGTCGAAATCGGGAAAAGTGTCGCCAATTTGCATAAAATCCTCCTGTTTTCCCCGAAAATAGTCGCCCCGTGCCGAAAGAAAACCGATATTTTGCTTTTCAGGCGCGAAACTCCGGTTTACAGGGGCGCAAACAGCGAAAGAGCGACCATGCACAGGCTAGACGACTACGATTTCCACCTGCCCGAGGCCCTGATCGCGTTGCGCCCCGTGCAGCCGCGCCCGGCCTCGCGTCTGCTGGTGGACAACGGCACCCTGATCGATTCGAACGTCGCGCGCCTGCCGGACTACCTGTCCGCCGGCGACCTGCTGGTCTTCAACAACACCCGCGTCATTCCCGCCCGCCTGCGCGGCGAACGTTTCCGCGAAACTTCGCATGGTCCGGGTATCGCGCAGATCGAATCCACCCTGATAGAACGCCTCGCCCCCGACCAATGGCGCAGTTTATCAAAGCCTGCCAAACGACTGAAAACCGGCGATAAAATAACTTTCGGTCCACTTACTGCTACCGTCACCGACAAGGACGGCGGCGAGGTAACCCTGACCTTCGACCAATCCGGCGAGGCCCTCGACGCCCTGATCGAACAGGTCGGCGAGATGCCGCTCCCCCCCTACATCGCCGCCAAACGCCCCGCCGACGCGCAGGACCGCGAGGACTACCAGACCGTTTTCGCCAGCCGCCCGGGCGCGGTGGCCGCCCCGACCGCCTCGTTGCATTTCGACGATTCCCTGCTCGTCGCGCTGGCCGCGAAGGGCATAAACAGCACCGAAGTCACCCTCCACGTCGGCGCCGGCACCTTCCTGCCGGTCAAGGTGGACAACATCGACGCGCATAAAATGCACAGCGAGTGGGGCGAGGTCACGCCGCAGGCCGCCGCCGCCATCAACGACACCCTCGCCTGCGGAAATCGTGTCATCCCCGTCGGCACCACCGCCCTGCGCCTGATCGAATCCGCCGCCAGCGCGCACAACCGTATCGAACCGTGGAGCGGCGACACCGATATTTTCATCCGTCCGGGCTATACCTTCAAAATTGCCAAAGGGTTAATGACCAATTTCCACCTGCCGAAATCCACCCTTCTGATGTTGGTCTCGGCCCTGATGGGCTATGATCGCGTGCGGGAAATCTACGCCCACGCCATTGCCGGAAAATACCGTTTCTTTTCCTACGGCGACAGCTCGCTGCTGCTGCCGCGAAACGACACCTGATGTCGCAGACGG